>NZ_DKIK01000145.1:0-41205 GCF_002454215.1 Acinetobacter sp. UBA6720 | reverse complement strand
CGTCCACCTTCGCTCACCCACTGGTCGTATTCAGTTGTAGTGATTGGTTTAAAACGTACAGTTAAACCAATATCATGTGCTAAAATTAGAATTTCTTTCATCGCCAAAGCCGTTGCGGTTTGGTCATCTGAAGAAACAACTATACCCAAGGTCAATTGGTTATGAATAACTGCTTGTCCAACATCTAAAATTTGTAGTGAATGAGTGGACAATACCTGCATTAATCGAGTGAACTGATTAGGCTGGTCTGGTCCTAAAAATGAAATAAGAATGATTTCTCGCATGAATTGACTCGGGTCTGAGCTACGACTATTGTTAGAATCATAATCGAAATTGAATATATTTTCTTTGGAAGTTTACGTTGAATGCGCCTAGACAAGGGCTATTTGCTAGCCTATTAATTGTAAGTTTTGCTTTACATACCTTTTTATTGGTATTGGCAACGACTCATCAACTGAATGAAAACCGTGCCAGCCAAGGTCAACTGATGACCTCTCAATTGGTGACAGACAGTCTTACAGAACTGGAACCTGCCAACACGGTTTCTCTCGCGCTTTTGGTGGATCGCTATGCGACCAACCCAAGCGTAGCTTCCATTCGTATATTGGATGCCAATAATCAAGTGCTGGCAACTGGTGGTCAGGTGCGAACACGAGATGGTGAAGTGTTTGTTCGTGATGCGCTACAAAACGAAAAGAAAGTGGGTAGTATCGAGATCACACTCATCAAACCAAGTATGGGCGAAATTCTACGGACGCAATGGTTAGCAATTTTATTGTCTTTGGCGATTCATGGTTTACTGTGGTTGGCTTATCGTGCGATTGCTCGCCCAAGCCGTACTGAATACTTAGCACGGATCAATAATGAATCTCGCTTAAAACACGAAATTCAAGTGTTAACCCAAACACTAGAACAAGAAAAGCATCATGCTGCGGTCGCGATTGCTCAAGCACAGCAACAACTCAAAACCAGTGCTAAGCCGAAAGAGCAAAAACCTGTGATCGTGGACAACCATTCGGTCGCACTCAATATTCAATTCTATGACCCAAAACAATTGATGGACTCAGTCAATACCACGGTCTCAATTCCGTATTTTAACTTGTGCCAAATTTTTCTGAATAAAAGTACAGAGCTTTGCTTAAAGCACTTTAAATTAAACAGCTCAGACGTCAGCACACATCAGTCATTTAATGAGCATGGTGCAACCCTCACCATGTCGACCGACACGCCGAATGCCGTGCCATGTCTCATGATGATCAGCAGTGTGTTCCAGCTATTGTCTGACGTTTTATATAAACGTTACCGCGAAGAAAAGCGCTTTGTTTTGCAAACACGTTGTGGTATTTCAACTGCAGTTGATGCAATGCAACTGTCTGCCACTCAAGCATCTGAACGTTTAGTGCAACAACTATCTGCCAAAGAAAGTGCGGTGCATTTAAGCAATGAATTATTGAAAGACATTTCCGAAAGCTATCAATTGATCAATTTACCGAATCCAACCAATGTCTTGACCCGTCATGCCTTTATGGTCAATGGTATGGGTTCAGAGTCTGCCGAATTGGCACAAACTTTAAGAACTGAAATTCTAAAAGCAAAACAATCTAAAGCCTCTTAATTACGCTCGAGCAGAAAAAAAGCCTGACACATGTCAGGCTTTTTTTCTCTGTCGAACTCAAATTTTCAGTTGCTTTTGGGCAACCAAATGTTGCTGTGCACTATAGCGCTGCTCTGGATCAGTACAGGCTACTTTAAGCCAATGACCATCGGCTTGTAGCTCCCAAGCATTTAAACAATCATTCAGGTAGCTTATTAGCCCATCTTTATAAATTTGTTTTTTCAAAGTACGATCTAATATTGGAAAGCAGGTTTCCACACGTGAAAATAAGTTGCGTCCCATCCAGTCTGCACTGGCACAGTACAGCTTTTTCTCACCGCCATGTTCAAAAAAGTAAACTCGCGTATGCTCAAGAAAACGACCCACGATCGAACGTACACGGATATTCTCAGACATACCCTGGACCTGTGGAATCAAACAGCAGATCGAACGAATAATCAGATCAACCCGCACCCCAGCTTGTGACGCACGATACAACGCAGCAATCAGTTGCGGTTCAGTTAAAGCATTAACCTTAATGATAATACGTGCGGCCTGACCAGCTTGTGCAAACTCAATTTCTTGCTCAATCAGCTTTAACAGTTCACTGTGTAAAGTAAAAGGTGCATGTAATAATGCCTTCAACTTGGCCATCTTACCCATCCCCGTCAGTTCTTGAAACATGCGGTGAACGTCTTCACAAATATCAGGCTGTGTAGTCATCAGCCCATAGTCGGTATACATACGGGCATTACCCGCATGATAATTGCCTGTGCCTAGATGAGCATAGCGAATCAACTGAGCATTTTCACGGCGTACAATCAAAATCATTTTGGCATGCGTTTTATAGCCCACAATGCCATACACCACCACCGCGCCCGCCTCCTGCAAAATATTGGCCACAGTAATATTCGATTCTTCATCAAAACGCGCACGTAACTCAATCACTGCCGTGACTTCCTTGCCATTTCGTGCTGCCTCTGCCAAGACCTGTACAATTTCAGAGTCGGGCCCACTGCGGTAAAGGGTTTGTTTAATCGCTAGTACATTTGGATCTTTCGCAGCTTCTTTTAATAAGCCAATTACAGGCTGAAAAGAATCAAACGGATGATGCAACAATACATCCTGTGCTTTTAAAGTATCAAAGGTACTTTTTTGTTTACGCAAAACTTTCGGAATAACGGGAATAAAAACGGGATGTTTCAATTCAGGTCGATCACAACTGGTACTAAGACGTGAAAGATTGATCGGCCCATCAATGCGATAAAGCTCCTGCTCAGTTAAATCAAACTCCTTGAGCAGATAATCAATCACCGCTTCAGGACAGTCATCTTCAATTTCTAAACGCACCGCGCGCCCAAAGCGACGTGAAGACAATTCATCTTTTAACGCAACAGCCAAATCGTCAACATCTTCCGACAAAATCAAATCGGCATTACGCGTCACACGAAAGGCATAACAGCCTGTGGCCTTCATACCTGGGAACAAATCGCTGATGTGTTGCTGAATCATCGCAGTTAAGAAAATCTGCGTGTCTACACTGCCTGAAACTGCTTTGGGCATCGAAATCAAGCGAGGCAAAGAACGTGGCGCAGGAACAATTGCCATCTCAATGCTTCGCCCAAAAGCATCCTTACCTTGTAAACTCACAATGAAATTCAGACTTTTATTCACGAGACGAGGAAAAGGATGGGAAGGATCTAGACTGATCGGGGTTAAAACAGGTTGGATTTCTTTGGCAAAATATTCTGCAATCCACGTTTTATGTTTTTCTAAGATGTCTTGGAACTGAAGGAATTGAATACCGTGAGCCTGTAACTCGGGTAAAATCGAATGATTGAGCGTTTCAAATTGTTTTTGAACCGCAGTATGAATAGATTGAGACAGGTCTTGTAATACGACGTTTGTGGGGAGCGCATCAGGGGTTCTGGCAATGGCATTCATATCGCGTTGTTTCATCAAACCCGCAATACGAATCTCAAAAAACTCATCCAAATTACGTGAAAAAATAATTAAAAAATTTAAACGTTCTAGCACAGGCAAACTCAAATCTAATGCTTGTGCTAAAACCCGCTGATGAAACTCAAATAACGATAGCTCTCGGTTGAAATACGTCACCGATGAATGCTGAAAATTATCCATACCCTCTCAATGCTGTTTAAAACAGTCTGTTATGAAGTGTTTGGCAGGGATGTTAGGCAGTCTTTATGACAGTTTAGTTACAATCACAGCCCAAATAGAAAGTTCATCCTGACTTTATGCTTAAAGCTTGAACAGCGTACAGTATTTAAACCAAAATATGTTCTTTTTCACTTTTTTTTATTGAGCATTGAGTCTGCTTTTGTTGCCCAATAGCTGGCTAAAATAGGTCCTGAAATGTTGTGCCATAAACTAAAGATGGCGCTGGGGACCGCTGTAATTGGAGAAGCAGCAAAATGCACAGCCGCCAAAGCCACACCGAGACCTGAGTTTTGCATACCCACCTCAATCGAAACCGCTTTACAGTCGGCATGCGGCAAGTGAAACATCCTTGCAGCTCCAAAGCCAAGTAAATAACCAATCACGTTATGTAACGCCACCACAGCTAAAATCAATAAACCAGATTCTAAAATTTGTGCTTTTGAGCCACCAATAATCGCTGCCACAATCAACACAATTGCGACCACTGAAATTAAAGGCATGACTGAAATATAGCTTTCAACTTTATGTTTCAGTACAGCACGTACCACCAGCCCTAGAACAATAGGAAACAACACCACCTGTAAAATTGAACTCAGCATCGACCATGCATTTATATCAATCCATTGGCTGGCCAGCAGATAGAAAATCGCGGGAGTCAGTACAGGTGCTAATAAAGTCGATACTGTGGTACATGCAACAGACAATGCTGTATTGCCTTTCGCCATGTAAGTAATCACATTAGATGCCGTCCCTCCTGGACAACAGCCCACTAAAATGACTCCTATGGCAATTTCAGCGGGTAAGCGGAACAACACACATAACACATATGCCACACTTGGCATCACCACAAACTGGGCAGCCACCCCAATCGCAACTGCTTTTGGACTCTGCATCACACTTTTAAAGTCGTTCAACGTCATGGTCATGCCCATACCAAACATGATCAAGCCCAACATCCACGTGATATAAGCTTTCATCCAGACAAAGGTTTCAGGACTCAAAAGTGCTATCCCTGCAAATAATACGACCCACAAAGCAAAGGTTTTTTGAATCCAAGTGGTAAATCTTAAAAAAGTGCCCATGACCTTTCCCTACAGCATGTCTTATGATTTCTATGTTGATGATTACAGAGTCTCGATTGGATCAATGCATCCTTTGTGCATATTGTTGTGCAATGTCTTTGCAATAGAGACGTTTTACGCCTTGCGCCAGCATGTCTTGCCATGCATGCTGTAAAGATCCCTGTAAGTCGATACCTTTGGTGGCATCTGCAATGACATAAGTTTGAAAACCGAGTTGTGCAGCATCTATTGCGGTCCACGCAACGCAAAAGTCTGTTGCAATCCCAACAATAAATACCGTATCAATCCCACGCTCTCTTAAATAGCCTGCGAGTCCGGTTTGAGTCTTGTGATCCGCTTCTAAAAAAGCAGAATAACTATCAATGTGTGCATGACATCCTTTACGGATGATCAACTGCGCTTTGGCAAGGTCGAGATCAGGGTGTAATTCAGCATCCTGCGTGCCTTGTACACAGTGGCGTGGCCACAGCACTTGTGTGCCATAGTCCAATTCAATGGTTTGAAAAGCTTGCTTTTCAGGATGATTCTCTGCAAAAGAAATATGATTTTCTGGATGCCAATCTTGGGTGAGTACAATATTGTCAAAATAAGCGCCCAACTGATTAATTTTAGGAATGATTTGATCTGCTCCTGCCACCGCTAGATTTCCGCCGGGGGTAAAACCATTTTGTACATCCACCACAATCAGTGCCATATTCTTCTGCATTCTTCTCTGTCCTTTTTGTTCTGTGCTCGAAGGCCAAGCTTAGCTTCATTTATAAAACAGTATTCATCCTCGCGGGTCAAAATTAAATGACTGTAGCCTTGAGTGCAATGGATATTGAAGCAAATCAGCAAGTACGCTACGCAGCATTGTCATTTTGATGAAAAAAAACCTGCTTCTAGCAGGCTATTTTCCAACTCATGCTTATGGATGATGTCATACGCCCTTCATACGACGGGTCAGTAACAACATCATCACCGCTGAAATCACAATACATGGAATCGCTGCTGAAATGACTCCTGCTGCACCGAAACCTGTGCTTAGTAATGCTCCAGCAATTGCAGGCCCTAGCATTGCGCCAATCCGCCCTACGGCAGAAGCGACGCCAATACCTGTGCCACGTACTTCAGTTGGGTAGACAATTCCACCAAAAGCATACAATACGCCCTGACAGCCAATCACAAAAGCACCAACCAATGCTGCGGCCAAATACATTTGATTCAGTGAAGAAGCCGCATTTAATGCCAATAATCCCGCCAAGATGCCGCCATACATCAGTACGATGACATAAGCTTTCTTCCAGCGGTCTGTTAGCATCCCTAAAATCACGGTCCCCACTGTCGCACTTAGCATAAAGTAGAACTGCGCCGTTGCACCTTCCTTACGTGAAAAGCCTAACTCAGTAAACAGTGATGGCAACCAACTGAGCATGATGTACACCACCATCAGGGTGAAAAAGTAGCTCACCCAAATAAATAAGGTTCTAAATAAATTATCCGCGTTCAACAGCTCTTTAAACGCGGCTTGAGGTGCAGCCTCAGTGGCAGATTCTGGGTTTTGGGTCTTTAAAAATTCCTTCGACTCAGGCAACAACCACATCATCACAGGAATGACAATAATCGGTAATAAACCACCCAAATAGAAAATATTCTTCCAGTTGGCACCAAACTCAGTACTTGCAACCAATGAAAGAATGGCAGCACCCACAGGCATACCGCAGTACATCAATCCAACAGCACGACCGCGGTTTTGTAGTGAAACTGCCTCAGAGGCTAAGGTAATTAAAATCGGCATCGCCGCACCAAGACCAGCACCTGCCAAGAACCGCACCAGCAATAAACTATTAAAGCTGTTGACCCACACCGTACAGAGTGTAAAGACCGCAAAAATAGCCACTGAACCAATCAACACTTTTTTACGGCCAATTCGGTCAGCAAAACGCCCGCCCACTAGTGCACCGGGCAATAGACCCAGAATCCCTGCACTAAAAAACACCCCCAACTGTGAACTATCCAAACCGAAATATTCACGAATGCCTGCGGCTGCAATACCTGCTGCTTGAATATCCAGCCCTTCGATGACTGCAATTAAGAAGCAAATCGCAACCGTGACAATTGCATGTTGCCTATCTGATTTTTGCATTGGGAAATCCTTGTTCAATCAGCGTTCCAAAAACGCCATCATCTATGAGCAAGGTCGGAGAAATAACTATCAAAAGGTGGAATGAAATCATACAAATGGCTAAAATTAGTGGATTAGTCCTGTATTAACATCCGTTCAGATATAGTCTTAAAAACAATAAAAATAAGGAAAAAATTTAGACTAAAATGCTAAAAATAGGCATATCACCGATTTAATAAAAGCAAGTTTCCCCCTTTTAGTGATAGCTGAAATGAATGATTAGACTGCTTTTTAGCAATGATTCTTTTGTAGCAAACAGATTTGCAGAAATCACATTTACATCTTGTATGAGTTTTAAAAGGTCTTAAATTCTGACTTTTATACACGGAATATCAGGTTTAATAGACTTTTAAGCCTCTTTTTCATCTAAAAAACCACTTTTCGATGGCTCCAAACGACTCACGTCTGCCTTGCGAAATACTATTTTCAGGTTTTGGATGAAAAGCATGTTCTTTGTACAGCATTTAAACAGGCTTTATTTTTGTAGCAAAAGATAAAGTTTTTATACACTTTGACTAAATCATATTGTTCTTCATGTTGTGTTCGTTCATAATTTGCATAAGCATTATTCAATGCATCAGCGCTTTGAAAATGCTATAAATTAAAATACGTACCCATCCAATCTTATGTTTTTCTGGCCTAACTGGATGGACAAATAGGATATTTTTTTAAAATGACTCAGCAAGCACAGACCATCCAAGGCTCAATTGTCGCAATCGTCACCCCTATGTTTGAAGATGGCAGCGTAGATTGGAAGGGTCTAGAGAAGCTCGTTGAGTGGCACATCGCACAAGGCACAAATAGCATTGTTGCTGTCGGTACAACGGGTGAAGCGTCTACTCTAAGCATGAAAGAACATACACAAGTGATCAAAGAAATCATTCGTGTAGCAAACAAACGCATCCCGATTATTGCGGGTACTGGTGCGAACTCAACTCGCGAAGCCATTGAGTTGACCAAAGAAGCCAAAGCACTGGGTGCAGATGCTGCCCTTCTTGTTACCCCGTATTATAATAAACCGACTCAAGAAGGCTTATACCAACATTATAAAGCCATTGCAGAAGCGGTTGATCTGCCTCAGATCCTTTATAACGTTCCAGGCCGTACTGGCGTTGATATGACAAATGAAACTGTTATTCGTTTGGCAGATATCCCACAAATTGTAGGGATTAAAGATGCCACAGGCGATGTTGCTCGTGGTCAAGCTCTGCTTGAGGGTCTTGCTGGCAAAGATATGACTGTGTATTCAGGCGACGATGCAACAGCCTACCAACTGATCTTGTCAGGTGCTCAAGGTAATATTTCTGTGACTGCAAACGTTGCACCAAAACAAATGAGTGATGTTTGTGCAGCAGCACTTGCAGGTGAAGCTGAAAAGGCAGAAAGCTTAAATACTCAAGTTGCAAATCTACACGAAATTCTATTTTGCGAATCGAACCCAATTCCTGTGAAATGGGCACTTCATGAAATGGAGTTAATCGAAACGGGTATTCGTTTACCATTAACACCACTTGCAGAACAATATCGCACACCGCTCCGTGAAGCACTCACAAAAGCGGGTGTCATTCAATAAAGAGCACATTAATATGCAATTACGTTTAGGTCTTACCCTCGCACTTTCAGTCGTCAGTTTAGCGGGTTGTAGTTCTCTTGCAGTCAATAACGGTAGTTTGGACTATAAAGAAACAGCAAGCTTGGAACCTCTTAAATACCCTGAAGGCTCAATGGTTCGACCTGCAACGCCGTTGTATCCAGCTCCAACGGTTGAGGCACTTGCTTTAGAACACGCACCAGTACTTGAAAACAAGCGTGGTAACCGTTTCGCAATGCCTCGCCCAGAATCAACTCAAATTACCAACCAAACAGAATCAACTGAAACCGTAGCTGTAGCCGTAGGTCGCCCTCAATTGATTATTGACGGAAATAAGAATCCGCTGCTCAAAGTTGAAGGAAATTCTGCTACAATTTGGCAATACACACTTGCCACCCTCAGCAGTCTCAACCATCAAATCGTTGGCCAAGGCAAAAATGGTTATGAAGCAACCATTAAGGTCGATCAACAGACCTATGTGTTAAGACTAACCGCTGTCGGTACAAGCAATAACCTTGCAGTGTTCAATGCCGATAACAGTTTTGCAGCGCCTGAAAAAGCCACAGAATTGTTAACTCAGATTTACCAAAATTGGCCAGCCTAGTCGTACTAGGCATTTTTTTTTGAAAAAGGTTCCCTCATGTTAAAACAAACCTTGCTCTATACTGGTAAAGCGAAATCTGTCTATGAAACAGACAGTGCAGACCACCTGATTTTAGTCTTTCGTGACGATGCTTCGGCATTCAATGGTGAAAAGATCGAACAACTAGATCGAAAAGGTAAGGTGAACAACCGTTTTAACGCCTTTATCATGGATAAATTGGCTGCGGCTGGCATTGAGACTCACTTTGAAAAACTTCTTTCACCAACAGAAGTTTTAGTGAAAAAACTCAGCATGATCCCTGTTGAATGTGTGATTCGTAACTATGCAGCAGGTTCTTTATGCCGTCGCTTAGGTGTAGAAGAAGGCAAGGAATTAACTCCGCCGACTTTCGAATTATTCTTCAAAGATGATGCTCTTGGCGACCCAATGGTGAATGAGTCTCAAGCGATTGCTTTAGGTTGGGCAACTGCTGAGCAACTTGAGCAAATGAAAGTCCTCACTTACCAAGTGAACGAAGTGCTTAAAAACTTATTTGACCAAGGTGGCATGCTACTTGTGGACTTCAAACTTGAGTTTGGTGTATTCCACGACCGTATTGTTCTTGGTGATGAGTTCTCTCCAGACGGCTGCCGTCTATGGGACAAAGAAACCAAGAAAAAACTCGACAAAGACCGTTTCCGTCAAGGTTTAGGTGGTGTGGTTGAAGCGTACGAAGAAGTTGCTGCACGTTTAGGTATCGACCTTTCTGATATCTAATCTATTACAGATTCAAAAAACCGAGCTTAAACGCTCGGTTTTTTGTTTAAACTTCATCTATAGTCTGCTCGTTTTCAAACCACGTTTCACTCAGCATACACTTTGTGGAACATCGAAATTTGCTAAAAAATCAACAACGCTGTACGTCATAACGCACAAGACTTCAGGTATATTTCAGCTATGTATCAGATATGTTTTTGAATATGATAAAAACTTATGAACAGGACGTTCTTTAGATAAAAAATTTCCAACCGAAACAGTACGCTTATTTCCTCCTATCTCATGGCGAAAGATCAACTCATCACCAACGATCGGAAAATTGGTATAAATATTGCTTTTATTCAAAAGTAATCAGTAGGATAAGTTCTATCTTCGTCTTATTTTCTAGATTTGATTTTTTACGGATGGCTATATTTACAATGAAAAACTGGCAAAAGAAATTACTCCTTTCGACCACATTCGTACTCACTGCGTTGAGCGGCTCTGTTCAAGCCAAAGAATGGAAAACTATTCGTTTTGGTACAGAATCCGCATACGCTCCTTTTGAATATAAAACCCCTGACAATAAGCTGGTCGGTTTTGACATCGACTTGGGAAATGCTATTTGCGCCAAATTAAAAGCCAAATGTGTTTGGGTAGAAAACTCCTTTGATGGAATGATTCCTGCCCTCAAAGCCAAGAAATTTGATGGAATTTTATCATCCATGACCGTGACGGCTGATCGTTCAAAACAAATCGCGTTTAGTAATAAAATTTATAATACTCCAACCCGCATGGTCGCGAAAAAAGGCTCTCCTTTACTTCCGACACCCGCTTCTTTGAAAGGAAAACGTGTAGGTGTGCAACAAGGGACCATCCAAGAAAGTTATGCAAAAGCTTATTGGGCACCTAAAGGTGTGAATGTGGTTCCTTATCCAAACCAAGATGTGCTTTATCAAGACATGGTTTCTGGGCGTCTAGATGCAACATTACAAGATGCAATTATGGTTGATGGTGGTTTCCTGAAATCAGCAAAAGGTAAAGGCTTTGCTTTTGCAGGCAATAATGTGGTCGATGCCAAAACACTCGGTGTAGGGGCTGCCATCGGCTTACGTAAAGAAGACGTCGATCTGAAAAAGAATATTGATAAGGCTTTAGCTGAAATTATTGCCGACGGCACCTATAAAAAACTCGAGAAAAAATACTTCTCCTTCAGCATTTATTAACCTATAAAGTGTCGGTTCAATACCGACACTTTTTATATATAGCTGATTTACAAAATATTATATTTTTACTCGGAGAAACTGAGTATGTTTTTGTCTGGCTATGGTCCCGTATTACTCAGTGGCACTTGGATGACCATTCAGCTTGCATTGTTATCCCTTGTACTTTCGATCATGATTGGATTGTTTGGTGCCAGTGCCAAACTCTCCCATATTAAAATCATACGCTATGTTGCGACTGTTTATACCACACTCATTCGTAGTGTTCCCGATCTGGTGATCATGTTGTTGTTATTCTATAGCCTGCAACTTGGACTGAACTCCATTACCGAATCTTTGCAGATGGAGCAAATTGATATCAATCCCTTTGTGGCGGGGGTGATTACTTTGGCATTTATTTATGGGGCCTATTTTACTGAAACCTTTCGTGGTGCATTTCAAGCCGTCCCCAAAGGTCAACTTGAAGCCGCATATGCCTACGGCATGACCCCATTTCAAGTTTTCAGGCGTGTCCTCTTTCCACAAATGATGCGTTTTGCCTTACCAGGCATTGGTAACAACTGGCAAGTCCTCATCAAAGCCACCGCTTTGGTGTCCTTAATTGGTTTGACCGACATTGTCAAAATTACCCAAGATGCAGGTCGAAGCAGCATGCAAGTGTTCTATTTTAGTATCGTTGCGGCAGTCATTTATTTGGCCATCACCACCCTTTCAAATTTAATACTCATGTGGCTGGAACGTCGTTATTCTGCTGGTGTGAAAAAGGGACAATTATGATTGAGATTATTCAACAATATTGGCAGTCTTACCTGTGGACCGATGGTTTTCAAATGACTGGCGTTGCCATGACCGCATGGTTGTTGGTACTTTCTATTGCAATTGGCTTTGTTTTAGCTGTACCTCTATCGGTTGCCCGCGTATCAGAAAATCCTTTTTTACGTCTTCCTGTTTGGTTTTACACCTATGTATTTCGTGGTACACCCCTCTATATACAACTGCTGATTATTTACACGGGAATTTATAGCCTTGAATTTGTCCATGCCCATGAACGGCTCGATGAATTCTTTAGAGAAGGGCTTAATTGCACCATTTTAGCGTTTGCACTCAATACAGCGGCTTATACCACTGAGATTTTTGCTGGCGCAATACGTTCAATTCCCTACGGTGAAATTGAGGCGGCAAAAGCCTTTGGAATGTCGCCGTGGAAACGCTATACCCGCATTATTATTCCGTCTATGCTACGCCGAGCACTGCCTTTTTATGGCAATGAAGTCATTTTGATGTTGCATGCAACCACCATTGCCTTCACTGCAACCGTGCCTGATATTCTCAAAATTGCACGAGATGTCAATGCTGCCACTTATGCCACTTTTGACGCCTTTGGCATTGCCGCTGTGCTATATGCCTGTCTGGCATTTATCCTCATTTGGATCTTTCGTAAATTGGAACAACGCTGGCTGGCGTTTTTAAAACCATCGAATCATTAGGAGAAAAAATGGAAAATTCAGCAAAACTGGTGATTCGAGATCTTTGTAAAAGCTTTGGCGATCATGAAGTCTTAAAAGGGGTTTCACTTGAGGCACATGCAGGCGATGTGATTAGTATTATTGGTTCCTCGGGTTCAGGTAAAAGCACCTTTCTTCGCTGCATCAATTTTCTAGAGCAGCCAAGCCAAGGTAGCATTGAACTCAATGGTGAGCAGTTAGAGACGAGCTTGGATAAAAATGGCAATCTCAAAGCCACAAATCCCAAACAGCTACAAAAAATGCGCACCCAACTGATGATGGTGTTTCAACATTTCAACTTATGGTCACATATGACGGTATTAGAAAACATCGTTGAAGGGCCCATTCATGTTTTAGGTTTAAAACGGAGTGAAGCGGAAGAACGGGCTCGTAAATATTTAAGAAAAGTTGGGCTCGCAGAAAGTGTAGAAACAAAATACCCCTCTTTTCTATCTGGTGGACAGCAACAGCGTGTCGCGATTGCTCGTGCCTTGGCAATGGAGCCTGAGGTGATGTTGTTTGATGAACCAACCAGTGCTTTGGACCCTGAGCTGGTAGGTGAGGTGTTGAAAGTGATGCAAAGTTTGGCTGAAGAAGGCCGAACCATGATTGTGGTCACCCATGAAATGGGCTTCGCACGCCATGTGTCCAACCATGTTATATTTTTAGATCAAGGTAAAATTGAAGAACAAGGCGACCCGAAAGAAGTCTTGATTCACCCGAAAAGTGAACGCCTAAAACAGTTTTTAGAAGGTAACTTTAAATAATTGATGTCCCTCAGAACTCTGTTCAGGAAAAACCCGTTTTAAACAGAATGCCAGTCAGTTCCGAAACTGACCGGCATTTTCTTTTTAAACTCTAGATCTTATTTAATACTGGTTAATGTCATCCGCCACCCAAAAAAAAATAAAAACATTGCTTTTATCTGTGGTGCAAGACGAAGTCGTCAGCATTAAAAATGGACTGCTTTTACAGCAAAAGTTGTTTTACATATATAAATTGAACAAGTTCTGTGGTCGGGCACATCGCATCGCAAGATTTTTTCTTACCAAACCTTGCTTCATCAGAAACAAAACAAAGACCGAAAATTGAACTTAAAAACGCTAAGGCTCAGCAAAAAGGAGCTAAAAGTTTAAGGAAATGAATATGGAGCGTATTTACTGGCTGACATTTTCTTTTTAATCGGGCCATTTTATTACAACCCTAAACCAACACTTTCAACTTGGCGCATATATAGGGCCGATAGCTAACGTTTTATCGCGGTACACTCAAACTGACAAGAATATTTCAACATCAACGCACGACTGAAAGGGTTTAACTCGCGAATAGCGATTCATGTTAAAAACCTCGCTAGAACATTCGGTGTCCTATTGACACGTTATATATTTGCATACTGATTTTTAGTGGTTTCCATCACTAAAAAACTGGTGATGGAGGTAATACAAGGAATCGTCCCCAAAACATCCGTATGGAACTTTTTATACGCTTTAATATCTGCCACTTCTACTCTAAGTAAATACTCAACCGAGCCCGTAATGGTATGACACTCGGTCACTTCATCCGCAACAGAAATCACATCCTCAAACTGAACCAAACTTTCTTTTGAGTGACAAGACAGCCCGATAGTCACATAAACCGTTAAACCAATCCCCAAAAGCGAACGGTCAATCACCGCTTTATATCCGCGAATAATGCCTATTTTTTCTAGTTCTTGCACGCGTCGTAAACAGGCCGAGGCTGACAAACCCACGCGTTCCGCCAGTTTAATATTGGTTAAATGTGCATCGCGTTCAAGCTCACACAATATCTTTCGGTCCAAGCGGTCTAATTCAATCATTTATTGCATAAAATTCATTTTTAAAGATCAATATACAATCAAATTGTGCTAGATCAACAATAAAATAATATTTATTTTGACCTTTCAGCCATTATGAATATGTCTCTCTTTGCACCTTATCTGCTGTTTTGTATTGTTATGACAAGCACACCTGGCCCTAATAATGCACTGGTCATACTGTCTGGTGCACGATTTGGAATATATAAAACTGTACCGCTCATTCTTGGCATTGCCTTTGGGGTTGCCGTACAACTCTTCACCATTGGCATCGGATTGAACCAAATTTTCCTTACTCTGCCTCAGCTTCAATTTATTTTAGGTTTTATTGGTTTTATGTATATTCTTTGGCTTGCATGGAAAATTGCATCTAGTGGGCCACTCAACATCGAATTAGAGCAGAAACCCTCCATGGGCTTCCTGCAAGGTGCGTTATTTCAGTGGGTCAATCCCAAAGCATGGATCATCTCTATCAGCACAGTCTCGACTTATTTTGCTTTAAATCCTCCTGTCAGCGAGATCATTTATGCCGCCCTGATTTTAATGTTGGTTTCGATTCCCTGCGTTGGCATTTGGGCGGTGAGTGGACTTTTCTTACGTCAGCATCTCATCAAACCTCAGTTTGCTTTTATCTTTAATCTCACGATGGCAATTGCCTTGCTGGTCTCTGTTTTACCTACTGCATTGCGATTGATGAGTAGTTTAACGCCATGAGCATATAAAAATCCCTACACATGGCTACAACGCATACATAAACCACTCCAACAAAAAAGCCCGATCTTTCAATCGGGCTATGTTTACTGTTGCTGCTGCTGTTGTTGCCAACGTCGCTGTTGTAAGCGCTCTCCTTCAACCTCACGCTTATTGCGTGCTGACTCATATAGCTTGGTGCCTTTCAGTTCAGGTGGTAAATACTCTTGCATCACAAAATGCTCTGGATAGTTGTGTGGATACAAGTAGTCGACACCATAGCCTTGCTCTTTCATCAACTTAGTTGGTGCATTTCTTAAATGCAACGGCACAGGTAAATTTGCCGTTTTTTCAGCCAAATCTAAGGCTTTATTGATTGCAAGATATGTACTATTACTTTTTGCACTGGTCGCCAAATACACCGCACACTGCCCTAAAATAATTCGGCACTCTGGCATACCCACAGCTTGAACAGAGCGGAAGCATTCGCCCGCCAGAAGTAAAGCATTCGGATTTGAGTTGCCAATATCCTCAGAGGCAGCAATCAACATACGACGTGCAATAAAAACGGGATCTTCTCCGCCTTTGAGCATGCGTGCCATCCAATATAAAGTAGCATCAGGGTCACTGCCACGAATCGACTTGATAAAAGCCGACACCAAATCATAGTGCTGCTCACCCGATTTGTCATAACGGGCAATATTTTGCTGTGCAACTTTGACAACCATTGCATTGGTCACGATATTTTCAACGTCTGGCTCGAAAGTTCCTGCAATCAACTCAATAAGATTCAAAGCCTTACGTGCATCACCTGCGGCAAATTGCACCAAAGCTTCAAATTCTTCGATCTGAATGTAGCGCTCTTTTAAAAATTTGTCGTTCTTAATCGCTTGTAATAATAAAGTTTGAATCGCATCAGCATCAAGCGCATTTAAGGTATAGACCTGACAACGTGACAGTAGCGCGCTGTTCACTTCAAAAGATGGATTTTCTGTGGTGGCGCCAATGAGGGTAATTTTGCCTTTCTCCACAGCATTCAGTAGCGCGTCTTGCTGTGATTTGTTAAAACGATGAATTTCGTCAATAAACACCACGGGTGGCATTAAGTCCCCGCCATCGGCAATGATCTCACGGAGTTCTTTGACCCCCGTATTGAGTGCAGATAAACTGACAAACGGTCGGTCGATCGCTTGTGCCAACAGTAAAGCAATCGTGGTTTTCCCCACCCCAGGTGGTCCCCAAAAAATAATAGATGGCAAATGTCCTTGATCAATCATTTGACGGAGCGGTGCCTGCTCACCCAATAAGTGATCTTGCCCAATAATTTCAGACAAATCACGCGGGCGTAAACGTTCAGGCAGTGGAATATTGCTATCGGACATAGGGCTAAGACTTAAATGCGTTCATCGAATGCTTATGTTATGGCAAATTCAGGTAAATGACACAAGCTTTTCATGCAATTTCACGCCGCTTTTCTCCGCTAGCGAACCCAACGCACAATATAGTCTTCGATCTCTTCTTGATTGATCTCATCTTCAGAAATACAGCGTCCCGCCGCAGACTTTTTGGCTTTTAGAATGCTCTCACGTGAACCCGTGTTCAGATAGTGCCATCTGGGTAAATTTTTACCTTCATGTAAACGACGATAGGCACAGCTCGGTGGTAACCAATGAATCGTGTCTAAAAGTTCGGGGGTGAGCTGGATACAATCGGGTACATGCTGCTTGCGGTTGGGGTAATTACGACAACTGGCCGTTTGGCAATCCAACAGCTTACAAGACACTTTGGTATAGGCGACTTCCTGACTTTCCTCATCTTCAAGTTTCACCAAACAACACAGACCACAACCATCACACAGCGCCTCCCACTCTGCTGGATGTAACTCAGCAAGGGTATAATGCTTCCAAAACTCTGGGCGTAATTCGTGTGCCATGGGGGCTGCCAATAAACTCAATGACCTATTATAACCGATCATCAGCTTAGTTTTTAGCGTCAGATCATTTTCAAGATTTACATCATATTCATAAACTTAAAAATAAAAACAGAACATTTTTTAAACAAAAGCAACACAGTGAGTTTGAAGGATCTTTTTATACTCAATAAGTAATCAATAAAAACATCCATGGAGAAGAGCTATGTTTCGTTGGGCGATTATTTTTGCAGTGATTGCACTGATTGCAAGTTTACTTGGCTTTGGTGGTGTCGCAGGTTTATCGAAAGACTTTGCAATTATTTTATTAGTGATTGCAGTCATACTTGCTATTGTCGGCTTCTTGTCCCGTGGCAAAGTATAGGGAGCTTAAATGCTTCACTGACAAAAAAGAAGGAATGATTTCCTTCTTTTTTCGTTATGGCATTTAAAAAATAATTTCTCACATTTCTTCTACAAATCAGGCTATTTTTCAAATCCTTGTAAAAGTTTTTATGCTTTAATCAGAACATATTATCTAACAGGATTTGAGCATGACGATCAGTATTCAAACTCGGGAAATTCAATATAACACAGCAGATGGACAACGCTTAGTCGGTTATTTTGCAGCACCCAATGGCCAAACACCCCATGCAGGAATCATTGTTGCACCCGAATGGTGGGGTCGAAATGAATATACTGAACAACGTGCTCGCGAACTGGCTGAACATGGTTATGCTGCTCTGGCGATTGATATGTACGGCGACAAAAAAGTCACCACTGATGCCAAGCAAGCCTATGAATGGATGATGCAAACTTTTGCCGATGCAGACACCATCGTCAACCGTGCGCAAGCTGGTTTAGATACGCTTGCAGCCCAGCCTGAAGTGAATGCCGATCAACTGGCGGCCATTGGTTTTTGTTATGGTGGCAAAGTGGTTTTAGACTTGGCACGTTCTGGTGCTCCACTCAAAGCTGTCGCAACCTTCCATGCAACTTTGGCACCGAAAGCCCCTGCGGTCGAAGGTCAAATTCAAGGTGAAATTTTAGTTTTACATGGTGAGTTAGACAGCATGGTCACCTTGGATGATGTTGCAAGCTTCCGTGAAGAAATGCATGCAGCGAAAGTAAATCATGAAGTCATTGTTTTTGAAGATGCGAAGCATGGCTTTAGTAATCCGTTAGCCGATGAACGTGCCAAAGCCAATGGTGTAGACTTGGGCTATAACCCTGAAGCAGAAAGACAGGGTCTTGAAGCAATGTATGACTTGCTAGAACGCAATCTCAGTGCTTAACTAGAGACGAGCAAGCAAATATCACTTGCTCACATCCAGTAGGATAGATAATTAGATTTTAGAGGAGATAACAATGACTGAGACCCAATGCCAATATTGTAATTTTGATGAATTTGATGTGCTTGATAAAAACGAGTTTGGGGTGATTTTACCCGAACCCAATGCGCTCTCTAAAGGTCATTGCGTCATTATCCCTCTACGCCATATCAGTTCATTCTTTGATATCACTGACAAAGAACGTAAGAGCTTAATGTCTTTGTTAGAACTGGCACGTAATGAACTCCAATTGCGTCATCAACCTTCAGGCTTTCATATTGGTTTTAATGACGGTGAAATATTTGGAAATGTGTCTGAACACCTACATATTCATATTATTCCGCGCTATAAAGACCAAGAACTCAAACTCGATGCACGCTGGGGCATGACACACGACTAAATGCTCATTCGATCAATGGCGCTTCGGCGCCATTTTTTATGGGCAAAATACATGCGTATAAAAGACATTCCGTTATACTAAGTCGAATTTTTTGTTTGTGCTTCAGATGTCTCCTTTCTCTTTTTCAGATGCGTTACTGACTTGGTTCGATGTTCATGGTCGACATGACCTACCATGGCAAGTGGCCGATGACCCCTACAAAGTTTGGGTGTCTGAAATTATGCTACAACAGACCCAAGTCAAAACCGTACTGCAATATTTCGAGCGTTTTATCGAACGCTTTCCAACGGTTGAAACTTTAGGGACAGCATCATGGGATGAGGTCGCACCTTACTGGGCAGGTCTCGGCTACTACGCACGCGCGCGTAATCTGCATAAAGCGGCGGGTATTGTGGCACGCCATGGTGCTTTTCCTCAAACCTTGGAAGGATGGATTGAACTGCCCGGTATTGGACCCTCTACCGCAGGGGCACTGATGTCTTTGGGTTTACGTCAGTACGGCGTCATTATGGATGGTAATGTAAAGCGCGTTCTCGCACGTTTTTTTGCTATTGATGACGACCTGAGTAAACCCGCGCATGAGCGTAGCATGTGGCAACTGGCTGACGAACTTTGCCCAAATGAACGTAACCATGACTACACCCAAGCCATCATGGATTTGGGGGCAACCGTCTGTACACCGAAAAAACCGTTGTGCCTCTACTGTCCCATGCAGCAACACTGTAAGGCCCATGCACAAGGGCTAGAAACGGAATTACCCTTTAAAAAACCCAAAAAAGTTGTCCCAATAAAGTCGGCTCAAGTATTGGTGCTGCGTCATCACAATCAATGGCTGTGGCAACAACGCCCCAATAGTGGACTGTGGGGCGGTTTATGGTGTTTACCTATTTTTGAAAACTGTGATGCACTCACGCAACTGTGCCAAAGTCTAGGATTAAAACAAGTCTCGCAACGCGCTGAAATTTCGCATAGTTTCACCCATTTCACTTGGCAACTGGAAGCACTTTGCTTTGAAGTCGATGCCGATCAACTCGAACATTTAAGTATTGAACTGGCAGGCATGTGGTTCGATGTACAAAATGTCACAGAAATGGGCATCCCAACCGCCATGAAAAAATTGATCTCAGCAATTCAACTGTGACATAGTGATGTCATCAATTTGATTGATGATAAAACTTAAAATTATCTCACTTTAAAATGAGATCACAGAGATAAGAAAGGATTGTTCGTGCGTTATTGTTTGCCTCGCATTTCTGCCATGAGCAGTCTAAGTATTCTTCTCCTTTTACTTGCTGCTTGTCGTACCACCCCCCCTGTGCCCAGCGGTAGCCAATTACCCGCAGCTCAAGTTCAGCAGCTTAAAAATATGCGTTTAGCCCAACAATTCCCGGTACCAGTTCAGGGCATCAAACGTCATGCGCTCAAAGACACTTGGGGTGCCTCACGCAGCAGTGGACGAACGCATGAAGGCATCGACATTTTGGCACCAAAGGGAACCAAAGTTTTTTCCGCCACAGAAGGCCTAGTCGCGGACTTACGTAATAACAATTTGGGTGGTAAAGTGGTTTGGATTATGGGACCCGCTGGCACATGGCATTATTATGCTCACCTTGATGATCATAAACGTGGTTTAAAGGTCGGAGACTATGTTAAAAAAGGCGATGTGATTGGCTATGTTGGCAATACAGGCAATGCACGATACACCGCCCCACATTTACATTATGGACTGTATTTACAAGGCAAAGGTCGTGGTGCAGTAAATCCCTATCCTTATTTACGTTAACTTTAGGAATTTTTCATGTCAGAAGCGTTGATCAACCGTCTGGTCGAATTTGCTGAATCAGGCAATCAACAAAAAATTATCTTGGCAGGACAAAGCCACCAAGGCTGGATCATGGAAATTACTGAAGATGCACTCTTAATCAGCACTGGATTTGCAGAAAAGACCGGAAAAGATGTTTGGATTAACTTCTCCGAGCTCGAACACGCCCAATTATTTTATTGGGATAATCAACTCGACCAATGGGCAACGTTTACCCTATAAATAAAAAAGGAGCATTTCCAGATGACCACTCAACGCTGCGGATGGTGCTCCTCAGACCCGCTCTACATCGACTACCATGATCATGAGTGGGGTAAACCACTACATGATGAAAAGCAGCTCTTTGCGATGCTCTGCCTCGAAGGTCAACAAGCGGGGCTGTCATGGATTACCGTCCTGAAAAAACGTGAACACTATCATCGCCATTTTTTCCAGCATTCCATCGAGCAAATTGCAAGTTTTAGCGAAGCAGACTTAGCCACTAAAGTCCAAGACGCAGGGCTAATCCGGCATATCGGAAAACTCACTGCGATTCGTGACAATGCGATTGCATGGGTTGCACTGAAACAACAAGGCATCAACCCTGTGGAATGGCTCTGGAACTTTGTCGAGCAACATGCCATCAACAATGATGTTCCTGACTACCGCACAGCACCTGCACAAACACCTCAAAGCCAAAGCATGTCAAAAGCACTGAAAAAACAGGGCTTCAAGTTTGTTGGCCCGACCACCTGTTATGCCTTTATGCAAGCGGTCGGCATGGTCAATGATCATGAAAATGGCTGTCATTTTAAATAAAACCATCTCAAACGATAAATAAGGACACCGAATATGACTGACAACACCATTCGTGCCTATGCGGCGATGCAAGCAGGCGAGGCCTTACAACCCTATCAATTCGATGCAGGCGAACTGCAAGCACATCAAGTTGAAGTGCAGGTGGAATATTGTGGACTGTGTCATTCTGATGTTTCGGTCATCAATAATGACTGGAATTCATCGGTCTACCCTGTGGTTGCAGGCCATGAAATTATTGGTACTATCATTCGCTTAGGCTCAGAGGCCAAAGGCTTAAAACTGGGGCAACGCGTAGGTATCGGTTGGACCGCTGAAAGTTGTCAACACTGTGACCCATGTGTGTCGGGGCAGCAGGTGCTCTGTACAGGCGGTTCAACAGCAACCATCGTAGGTCATGCAGGTGGTTTTGCCAACAAAGTTCGGGCAGGTTGGCAGTGGATTATTCCCTTACCTGAAGATCTGGACCCTGAGTCAGCAGGGCCTTTGCTGTGTGGCGGGATTACTGTTTTTGATCCAATTTTAAAGCACCAAATTCAAGCTATTCACCATGTTGGTGTGATTGGCATTGGTGGGCTTGGCCATATGGCGATTAAGCTTCTGAAAGGATGGGGCTGTGAAATTACGGCATTCACGTCCAATTTAGACAAAGCTGAAGAGCTCAAAGCTATGGGGGCAGACCATGTCGTAAATAGCCGAGATGTGGATGCACTTAAAGCACAAAGAGGCAAATTCGATCTGTTGCTCAGTACGGTGAATGTCACGCTCAATTGGCAAGCATATTTAGCAACACTTGCTCCGAATGGTACGGTACATATGTTGGGACTGCCCTTAGAACCGATGCAAATTTCTGCGGGTAGTCTAATTGGTGGAGCCAAATCTATCACAGGTTCACCGACAGGATCTCCTGCGGCATTACGCCAACTCCTCAAGTTCGCTGCACGTAAAAATATTGCGCCACAAATTGAACTGTATCCCATGTCGCAGTTAAATGAAGCGCTGGAACGTTTACATTCAGGACAAGCACGTTATCGTATTGTCCTCAAAGCCGACTTTTAAACGATGAGCGCCTCAAAAGAGGCGCTTTTTAGACCGCTTGTTTAACCCCTACCGAACGATTAATTTGCGCCTTGACCCAATCGGCCAACAAGCTAACGGCCTCCCGAATATCTACTGAAAGTTCATGTCCAGCATTGAGACGGATACAGTTTTTATAACGCTGCCCTTCTCCAAAAACCTCTCCGGGCACAATATTGATACCATGTTGTTGCGCAAAATAGTACATGTCTAAACCATCAATACTTTCGGGAAGTTGTAGCCATAGCGCATATCCTCCCAAGGGCTGATTGATCCGTAACTCTACCCCGTCAAAGGCATGCATGATCATGTGTCGATATTGTTCAACTTGCTGTTTCAAAATCGGTTTAAGCTGCTGTAAATGTTCGCGATAGGCACGGCTATAAATCAGGTCAGCCAGCGCCAACTGCAAAGGTGTATTCACGGTGATATTTTGCATCAGCAAAGTAGCCTTCAAATGCGCTAAGCGCTGCGGAATACAGAACCAACCTACCCGATACGCAGTTGAAAGTGACTTGGAAACCGAACCACAGAAAATCACATAACCCTGCTGATCCCAATATTTAATCGGCAGCGGACGACTCGAGCTGAAACTACACTCACCATAAATATCATCTTCAATTACATAGCATTGATAACGTGCCGCCAGTTGTGCAATTTTTTCTTTTTCCGCATTGCTTAGGCAAAACCCCAAGGGATTTTGATAATTGGCCGTAAGTAAGCATGCTTTTGCGCCTGAACTTTGCATGACTTGCTCTAAACGTTCCAAATCAAAACCTTGAGTATCGGCTGGAATTTCAATGATTTTTCGCTTTAAGCCAGCCAACATTTGCAGCTGACCATTAAAATTCGGTGTTGGGACAATCACGCTGTCCCCTTCTTGGCTTAAGTTTTGAATGATTACCGACAATGCAGGCATACAGCCATTGCTGATGTAAATATCATCCTGCGAAATGTAAAAACCATCTTCAGCCCAATGCTCCGACAAAGCTTGTCTTAGGCGAATATGACCTTGCTTATCACTATATAAAAAGTCTTCAGGTTGGCTATGCTTTAGTGCACGTTGGATTGAACGGCGGAGTGCTTCTACAGGCACATGTTTAGGCGAAAGCTGAATAGCACCCAAATGAATGAGACGACTGTTAATAGAAGACTGTTGAATTTCAAGTTGCAGTTCTAAATTTGAGATCTCACGCTCTTGGGACTGAAAGTCTGGATGCTGTGGCACAGGAATAGAGGGACTGGATTTTTTCTGATAGCTGACAAAATAGCCTGATTTATTTTTTACATGAATATAGCCCTGCGATTCGAGCAGTTCATAACAACTTTTGGCAGTATTTAAGCTGACCTTTTGTAAGTTGGCAAACTGGCGTAACGATAACAGCTTCTGCCCTGCGGGTAATTCAGCATTTTGAATTTTTTCAAGTAACTGTGCAGCCAAGCTTTGATACTGGAATGCCATTCATCTGTACCTATTTTTTTAACTTTTATGTATCTGTATCCATTATGCGCACAGAATTATGCTCCTGTCATCCGTCAACGAACGTCAATAGGTGCCTTTATGAAAAAAATAATGATCTCTTTATTTTGTGTATTGAATTTATCTGCATGCCAACCACAAAAGGTTTCACAGCAAGTACAGCAACAGCACTTTATTTGTAAAGCGCTCATTGAAGGGTTTCTCAAAACACAGAACTTAAATGACTACCAATTTTTAAGTTTACAGCCGAGCTTGACGGAAACAGCAACACAGCGAACCTATGAATATCGGTTGAACGATGAACGACAAATGCAGATAAATTTACCCAACAAGAAACATTTAGAATTTCAATGTGATCAAAGCAGTGCCAAACATTTCAAAATCTCACTTGCTGGTGAAGGACATGTCATGCTGAGTTTAATGCACCTAGATTTACCTCAGGCGTCAACTTTACAGCAACTGACTGCTTACCAACAGCCTAAATAAAACCACCATCAAAATCAATTGCCTGTACCGCAGTGCAGGCTTTCAGCAGTTCTAACGTAAAGCCACAGGTAACTGCACAGGCAGATCACGCTGTTCCTGCAATTGCTTTTTCATTTTTTGTAGCATTTGATAAGGCTGCTGTTGGACGAACATGTTCACGATACTCAGTGGAATCGAGCCTTCAGGATTGGCATAACCCGAAGTGGAAACTCTCACTTTGTTTGGTCCGAGTTTTTGGAAAGTCCAATCGCCTTCATAGTGGTTTAAGCGTACATAGTCTGGATTTTTCAGAATATTTTTATCAATGGCTTTGTTTTTAATACTTATCACCCCCTGACTGTCCTTGATCATTTTGCCTTGCACCACCAAGTCGCGATCTTTTAAAGGAAAAGGAAAGTCGAGCACCATATACAACTGGAATTCACCTTTTTTATCATCGCGGGACAAAACTTTGACACTGCCCATATACGGTACCCATTTCACTGCGTGATCTACATCCAAAATCAGTGAAACGGCTTTTTCAATCGGCACATCAAACGTGGTTTCAGCCTTATATAAAAAAACGGGGTTTTGTGCATTTTGATAAGTCCAAACTTTAATATTATTTTTATGAATACTCAGTTTGGCTTGATCCATAGGCTTGGCTTGTGCTGTGCTCATTAAGGCAACAACACAAGCCATATACATGACTTTTTTCATTCTATTCTTCGTCTTATTTTCGTTTTTATCTTGTTTTTATTACGAATGAAACTGGTTTTATACTTGGATATCGTTAAAACCTAACACATCTTTCATATCATATTTACCTGCTTCACGCCCGATGACCCAAGCCGCAGCGCGTACGGCACCTGAAGCAAAGTTCATTCGGTTGGTCGCTTTATGGGTAATTTCAACACGCTCGCCATCGGCAATAAACATCGCGGTATGTTCACCGACAATATCGCCACCACGAATAGTTTGGAAGCCAATGCTTTGACGCTCACGAGGCCCTGTATGACCTTCACGGCAGTATACTGCATCCGTTTTCAAGTCACGCCCTAAAGCTCCAGCAATCGCTTCACCCATCATCAGCGCTGTGCCTGATGGCGCATCGACTTTATGACGGTGATGTGCTTCAATCACTTCAATATCCACGGTGTCACCAAAGACTTTAGAAGCCAATTCCAACAGTTTAATCGAAACGTTGACACCCACAGAATAATTGGCTGCATACACCACAGGTGTTTGAGTCGCAGAGTCATCCAAATAGGCTTTTTGTTCGTCATTCATGCCAGTAGTACCAATCACAATGGCTACACCCGCTTCACGACAAATTTTTAAATGTTGAACAGTCGCTACTGGTGCAGTGAAATCAATCACCACATCACACTCTTTCACTACCGCTTCTAGGCTACCCACCACCTTCACCCCAAGGCTACCAATTCCTGCAAGCTCACCTGCATCTGCACCAATCAATGAACTTTCAGGACGTTCAACGGCTGCAGCCAATTGATAGCCTGCTTCGTTTACCGCTTGAATAAGGATGCGACCCATACGACCGCCTGCACCCAAGACACCAATGCGTGGAGCTGCTGACATAATATATTCCTAATGTAGCTTCAAAATTGTTCTTACTATAGCAAAACTCATTGCCCAGACTAAGTTTTGTTAGCCATTTTCATCGAAAAAATCGCTTTATTTTCAAACATCATTTCTCGTCATTTTCACAAATTTGCAATCAATATTACGCAGACTAGGTTCGCGTTAAAAAACAACTTTAAAATGAGGAAAATAGAATGAAAGCAAAGGTACTTTTTCTAGCGATCGCGTTTGGGGGCTGTCTGGCAAATGTTCAGGCTGAACCTGCTGTTCAAGCAGGCGACACTTTGGAAAGTTTGTCACAAGTCAAAATTAGCACCAGTACACACCCAAAGGTCAATACTGAACAACAAGCGCCATCTGTTGCACCTGTTGAAGAGACCGTCTCTGTAGATCAGATTGATCAACCTGAACTTCCAACAGAAGTGCAGTAACATAAAAAAGCGGGAAAATTTTCCCGCTCTTTTCAATCTTATTTAACCGATATGACGTTTTATCAGTCAAACAGACGGTCAAAGAAAGACTTTTTCTTCGGTGATGATTTGTGATCATCTCCATCCAGAGTTTCTTGCAACTCTTTTAACAACTCACGTTGACGTGCTGTTAAGTTGACTGGCGTTTCGATCACGATACGGCAGAGTAAGTCACCTTGCATACTGGTACGTACAGGTTTAACCCCTTTGCCACGTAAACGGAACATTTTACCCGTTTGTGTACCTTCAGGAATTTTCAAACTCACGCGACCTTCGAGTGTCGGGATTTCAATTTCTTTACCCAAAGCAGCATCGGCAATGCTTACAGGCACATCCATATACAGGTCTGCACCATCACGTTGGAAGATTTCGTGTTCACGCACGACCACTTCTACGTACAAGTCACCTGACTGACCGTCACGAATCGCTTCACCTTTACCCGTTAAACGAACGCGGTCACCATTGTCGACGCCCGCAGGAATCGTCACTTCAAGGGTTTGTTGACGGTCTTTAACACCTGAACCATGACAAGTATTACACGGGTTTTTAATGATCTTGCCCTGACCACGACAAGTGCTACAAGTCTGCTGTACAGAGAAGAAACCTTGTTGCATGCGAACCTGACCTGCACCATGACAGGTTTTACAGGTTTCAACATCATTCGGGTTTTTAGAACCTTTGCCATCACACGTTTCACACGGTGCTGGTGCAGTAAAAGTAATGGTTTTCTTCACTCCTTTTACTGCTTCTTCCAAGGTCAGTTCCATTACATAACGTAAGTCAGAACCACGGCGCGCACGCTGTTGGCCACGACCACCGCCACCACCAAATGCGCCACCGAAAATGTCACCAAATTGACTAAAGATATCTTCTGCGCTGAAACCACCACCGAAGCCACCGCCGCCGCCCATACCACCTTCAAAGGCTTGATGCCCCATACGGTCATACATGCTGCGCTTTTCGCTATCCGACAAAATTTCATAAGCTTCAGCAGCTTCTTTGAACTTCTCTTCAGCTTCGGCATTATCAGGGTTACGATCTGGATGATATTTCATCGCCAACTTACGGTAGGCTTTTTTAATTTCATCATCACTAGCGGTTTTAGCAACACCTAAAACCTCATAATAATCACGTTTAGCCATGTCTGGCGATGCTCCTCACGGAATTTATTTAATACTGGGCTGTGGTCTGAAATTGGGGGTCAAACCAAGTTTTACAAGGGGATGTTTGAAAAAAAATCAGTATGTTTAGAAAACAGCCTTATTTTTCAAAAATTTAGAGAAGCCTTTAAACCATGCATTTAAAAGAAAAAGAAATGCAATACAGCTAAAAACGACACCTGCAACAGTACATGCGGTGACCCACAATGCGCTGTCCCAAGTGAAAAACATGAGCGGAATAAACCACAATGCTGCAAACAAAGCCAAGATGCTATAAATCACAATATTACGCATCACCCAAAGGGCTTGGGCTTGTAACCAGACCTCAGCGTGATCAATCTGCGTGACTTTCCGTGCATACCAATATGAAAATGCGCCACTAATCACAGTAAACAAAGCTAAAAACATGAAGACATAAGAAATCGCTATAGAGCGGCGATACTTGGTAATATTGTCTTGCATCATGCGTTTAACCCCATTTGCTACATCGTTCGTTTTGTAATGTGTAGCAAAAACTGCTTTATAAAAATGCCATAAATTTCAGGTGCTACTATATTGAAATTTTCAATGTTTCGCACCTGATATTGGCATAAATTTACAGCTTATGGCTAATTTTTTTTACTTTAAACCACTGCGCATACAAGGCAGGTAAAAAGAACAGGGTTAATAGCGTCGCTACAATCAATCCACCCATAATCGCAACAGCCATGGGACCAAAGAAAATACTTCTGGACAGTGGAATCATGGCAAGGACAGCCGCCAATGCCGTCAGCACAATCGGACGACAGCGTCGCACGGTTGCATCAATGATCGCATCCCATGTTTCATGCCCTGCTTGAATGTCTTGCTCAATCTGATCAATCAAGATCAACGAGTTACGCATAATCATCCCCGACAGGGCAATAGTGCCTAACATTGCAACAAAACCAAAGGGTTTATTGAACAGCAGCAAGAATAGCACCACACCAATTAAGCCTAAAGGTGCGGTAAGCAGTACAATTGTCGCACGCGACATACTGCGCAGTTGAATCATCAGCAAGGTCATGACCACGGCTAAGAACAAAGGCATGCCCGCTGCAACCGATTTACCACCACGTGCAGACTCTTCCACGGTACCACCCACTTCAACCAAATAACCATTTGGCAATTCGGCACGCAGCTGATCCATCTGTTCAGCCATTTCATCCACTACAGTGGCAGGCTGTAATTTGGTTCGAATATCTGCACGCACCGTAATGGTCGGTAAGCGGTTACGGTGCCAGATCAATCCATCTTCAAAACCATAATTAATTTTCGCAATTTGCGCGAGTGGCACTGTGCCACCACTTGAGGTTGGAATAGCCAGACTGGAAAGGGACTCTACTTCAGCCCGTTCCGCTTGGTCTCCGCGTAAGCGGATCTCAATCAGTTCTCGCTTTTCACGGTATTGGTTAATCGTGGCACCCGAAATAGAACTGTTCAAGAAATTGGCTAAATCTAAACTAGACACCCCCATTTGGCGGGCACGGTCTTGATCAATCTCTAAGCTAATCACCTTACTTGGCTCACCCCAGTCAAGGTGTACATTCGTTGTGTTCGGGTTTGTGCCAATGAGCGCAGCTACTTTGTCCGCCCAGGCGCGAACCTGTGTCAAATCTTCACCTGATACCCGATACTGGATTGGATAACCAACAGGTGGCCCATTTTCAAGCAGAGAAACGCGAGTACGAACATCTGGCAGTAACTGACGGATTTGTGTATCTAAAGACTTGCGAATTTCATTTCGATCATCCAATGAAGAGGCCAAAACCACAAACTGTGCAAAACTTGCCTGTGGCAGTTGCTGATCGAGCGGTAAATAAAAGCGCGGTGAACCTGTGCCCACATAAGCCACATAGTTATCAATCCCCTTTTGCTTCGATAGGAACTGTTCGACCTTTTTCACTGCATTTTCAGTTGCGGTTAAAGATGCACCTTCCTCGAGTTTTAAATCGACCAAAATTTCTGCGCGATTCGAAGGCGGGAAGAATTGTTGTGGTACCAATTTAAACATGAGCACCGAGAGCACAAAGATCCCAACCGTTGTCGCAATGACCGTTTTTCGATAAGTCACACACAGATTGACCCAACGACGAAAACCTTGATAGAACTTGGTTTGATAGGGATCATGCTGCTCACCAGGATGATGCACCATTGACTGTGGCTCAGGCTGCTTGCGCAATCGTGCCCACAACCGGCTATACCACGGTGCTTTTTGGATGAGATCCTTATTGAAATCAGGCAATAATTTGTCGCCCAAATAAGGTACAAACAATACAGCCGCAAACCACGACACAATTAAAGCAATGGTCACCACTTGGAAAATAGAACGCGTGTATTCACCTGTACTTGAAGCTGCTGTTGCAATTGGCAAAAAGCCCGCAGCGGTAATCAATGTTCCCGTCAACATTGGGAAGGCCGTGGTTCGCCACGCATGCCCTGCGGCTTGTAGCCGACTATAGCCCTGCTCCATTTTAATGGCCATCATTTCGACTGCAATAATGGCATCATCAACCAACAGTCCCAGTGCTAAAATCAAAGCCCCCAACGAAATTTTATGCAAGCCAACATCAAAAATATTCATGCCTGCAAAGGTCATCGCTAAGACCAGTGGAATGGAGAATGCCACCACCAGCCCAGTACGGAAACCCAGTGAAAAGAAACTCACTAGCAGGACAATAATGACCGCTTCTGCAAGCACTTTCATAAATTCGTTGACACTGCGCTTCACCGCAACGGGCTGATCTGAAACTTTTTTCAACTCCATACCAAGGGGTAAGGTTTTTTGCAGATTAGAAAACTCAGTCTCTAGGTTTTTACCCAAAGCCAAGATGTCGCCACCTTTGCGCATCGAGACCGCAATTCCGATACCATTTTCGCCCATAAAACGCATACGGGGTTGAGCTGGCTCACTAAAGCCTCGATAGACATCAGCAACGTCACTAAGCTGGATGGTTTTTCCATTGACCAAGAGTGGCATACGTTGCAGTTCTGCAATGCTTTTAATCTGCCCTGTGACTCTCAGTTGAATGCGGTCAGACTTCGTTTCAAAGAAGCCTGCACTGGCCATGGTATTTTGCTGTTGCAACGCTTGTTGAATAGCTGTGACGGGAATACCTAACTGCGCAGCTTTGGTGTTGGAAATTTCAATCCAAATTTTTTGGTCTTGTAAACCAACAAGGTTCACCTTAGCCACATCTTTGACACGTTGTAGTTGTAACTGCAAACGATCGGCGTATTCTTTCATCACCGCGTAGTCAAAGTCTTTACCAGTCAATACATAGATATTACCGAAAGTGTCACCAAACTCATCGTTAAAGAAAGGACCCTGAACACCATCTGGGAGTTCATGCTTAATATCATTGACTTTTTTACGAACATCATACCAAACATCAGGTATTTCACTCGAGCGCATGGCATCACGTGCTACAAAAGTGACCATGGACTCGCCAGGTCGTGAATACGCCATAATGCGTTCGTATTTACCCGTGGTCATCAGTTCTTTTTCAATACGATCTGTGACTTGTTCCGATACCTCACGCGCAGTTGCACCAGGCCAGTATGTCTGCACCACCATGACTTTAAAGGTAAAAGGCGGGTCTTCACTTTGAGCAAGTTTGGAATAAGACACCACCCCAATGATCCCGAGTAACAACATAAAATAGAGGATCAAACCTTTATTTTTAAGTGCCCATTCGGACAGGTTGTAGTTCATGCTTAACTCCCTGCCGCAATCTGGACCGCTTTGTTATCACGGCTAATCGGTTTAATTTTCTGTTTTTCACGTAGTAAATGGACTCCGCCCACCACCACATAGTCTTTTGGCTGTAACCCTGAGCGAATAGTGACCGTATCGCGACCATACTCGCCAACAACCACAGGCACCTTACGAATACTGTTATCGCTGTTTACCACCCAGACATAGGCATTTTTCCCACTCGCTGAAACACTGGCTAACGGCACACTCAGCACATTACTCTCGGTGGAGCTAAAGAATACGCGTGCACTTTGCCCCAACTGAATCGCATTTTGCCCTTCACGCAGCGCCACTTTGACACTAAAGGTTCGGGACTGATCGGCTGCAGGGGAAATTTCACGTACATAGGCTGCAAAACGCTGATCGGGCTGAGACCATAGCGTAACGACGGCATCCTGTCCCACTGTAATTTTAGGAATAGCTTGTTCAGGGACACCGATCACGACTTCGCGATCACCTGAAATCGCCAGTTGAAAAGCGGGCTGTCCTGCTGAAATCACTTGCCCAATTTCAATATTTCGCTCGGTAATCACGCCATTTTTATTGGCAATCAGTTGGTTATAGCTGGTTTGGTTTTGTGTAACATTAAAATTGGCTTGGGCTTGTTTTAAGCTCGACAGTGCTGCTTTATATTGATTTTCAACGCTGTCGTACTGTGAACGACTGACCGCATTACTGGGTAATAATTGCTTAAAACGGTTAAGTTCATCCTGTGCATTTTTCTCAGCCGCTTGTGCACTCTCGAGTTGGGCTTTGGCAGAATTTAACTGTAACTGAGCATCTTGCACATCTAAGCGTGCTAAGACTTGTCCAACTTTGACTTGATCCCCCACATCGACCAATCGCTCTGTAACTTGCCCCCCAACACGAAACGACAATGCGGTTTGTTGGCGGGCTTGTACTTCACCCGCATAACTTTTTTGTTCTAAATGTGTGGTATTCGGTTGGCTCACCATAACTAGAGGGATGGGTTCTGATTCAGCCGTGTCTTTGCTGCATCCCCACAAGGTGATACTACATACCACCATCATACTTGCCACAAGGGTCTGAATTCTGCTCATTGAAGTCTGCTCTTCTTCCAAAATCACCTGCTCATCAGGCACAATATCCAGATGCAACATGGTTATTTTTTAATTAATATACTGCATAGTACACTAATTAAAGATAGACTAAGATGTAAATGACTTTTTGAACTTTTTTTTAGGATCACTTGTGCAAGCTTCAGCAGGACGTCCAAAGGATTTAGAAAAACGGCAACGGATTTTGAATGTTGCACGTCAGTTGTTTTTACAACATGGTTATCATGGCTCCAGTATGGATCAGATTGCCAAAGAAGCCCATGTCACTAAACTGACGGTATATAATCATTTTCAGGATAAAGCCAACCTGTTTAGTTGTGCCATAGAAGAAACCTGTGAAAAGCTGATGCTGGGTCGTTCATTTCAATTGCAATGTGCAGAAGACTTCCAACCTATGCTCAAACAAATCTGTACGCTGTCGATGTATATTATTAACCTGCCCGAAGCAATTAAACTGGAACATTTGTTATTACAACTAGCGGCAGAGCAAAATCCTCTTTTACATAACTTCTATAAAGCATCCCATCTTAAAATGCAGACTATTTGGGAGCAATTTTTTCATCAGGCCCAAACACTAGGCGTACTTCAGTTTGAACAAGTCAATGATGCCATCACCTTATTAATGTCTTTGCTCTTTGGTTATCGTCATCAAGAAATGCTATTGGGGATGAACGAGGTTCCTAGTGCAGAACAATCTGAACAAATCATTCAAGAAGCGATCAGCATTTTTTTATTCAGATACCCGATACAAAAACACGAAAAGCAAATAGAGTGACTTTGAATTTTTTAATAACAAATTCAGTGATTTGTCACTTATTCATGTGATTGACTCAATAGAGAGCAGCGATATAAGTCTTTCATTTGTTTCTAAATTCAGCAATTAATCCCCTACTTTTGTCTGCCCCTACTTGGATTGTCACCGAATCGGGGTATAGTCAAATTAAGAACAACGAGGGAATAATAATCATGATTCAACAAATTGATGCTCCACTACGTGAAGATGTCCGATTACTCGGCAACTTGTTGGGTGAAACCCTCAAGGAGCATGCTGGACAAGATTTGTTTAATCAGGTCGAGCAAATTCGTGCCTTATCCAAAGGTGCTCGCGACGGACAAGTTGAAGCTGAAAAACAGCTCGAACAACTTTTTTTAAGTCTTGAAGATGATGAAATTCTCCCACTGACTCGTGCTTTTACTCACTTTTTGAATTTTGCCAACATTGCTGAACAATATCACGTTGTACGTAGCCGTCGTCAAAGCGAATTTGATGTAAACACCCCGTCTCCCAATCCGCTCGACCACCTCTTTGAAAAATTCAAGAATAATGACATTCCCACTGATACGCTATTTCAGCAAATCTGTGATTTAAATATTGAACTGGTGCTGACTGCTCATCCAACAGAAGTCAGTCGCCGAACCCTGATCCAAAAATATGATGGTATCAATAACGCTCTCTTTAAAATGGATCAGCAGAAACTCACCCCACGTGAGCGCCAAACAGTTCTTGAAGACTTAAAACAATTGATCTGTTCGGCATGGCAGACCGATGAAATCCGTCAACATCGCCCAACCCCTGTGGATGAGGCAAAATGGGGCTTCACCACCATTGAGCAAACCTTATGGAATGCAGTACCGAAGTTCATGCGTGAACTGGACGACATGGTGATTGAGCACTGTGGGCAACGTCTGCCCCTCCATGTTGCACCTGTTCGTTTCGCTTCATGGATGGGCGGTGACCGTGACGGCAACCCAAATGTAACCCACAATATTACTCAAGAAGTCCTGTGGCTATCCCGTTGGAAAGCTGCTGATCTGTACTTACGTGACATTGAAGATTTACGTTGGGAACTCTCGATTCAAAGCTGTAGCGATGAACTGCGTCAAGCCTTGGGTCAAGACCATCCTGAACCCTACCGTGAATATTTACGCGATACTCGCGAACGGCTAAAAGCTACGCGCCATTGGTTAGCAGAAAAACTGCGCGGTGCCGATGCCGATGACAGCCGTGTCATTAAAGCTAAAGATGAACTGCTACAGCCTTTACTACTGTGTTATCGCTCTTTAATTGCCAGCAATCTACCTGAAATTGCCAATGGGAAACTGCTCGATTTTATCCATCGGGTGAACTGTTTCGGGATTGAACTGCTGAAATTGGACATTCGCCAAGAGTCAGGACGGCATCGCCAAGCGATTTCCGCGATTACTGAATATCTAGGTCTGGGTAATTTTGAAACGTGGACTGAACAAGCGCGCCAAAACTTTTTATTGCAGGAACTACAAAGCAAACGTCCGCTGTTGCCGAAACATTTAAATGAGCCTGCACAAAGCTTAATTGAACAACCCGAAGTACAAGAAGTGTTTGCCACCATGCGCACTTTGGCAGCGCAGCCTCAAGAAAGTTTAGGTGCCTACATTATTTCGATGGCGGAGTACCCAAGTGATGTACTGGCGGTACTACTTTTGCAAAAAGAAGCCGGGATCCAACATCCGCTGCGTGTGGTGCCTTTGTTTGAAACACTGAAAGACTTGGATGGCGCCGCAAGCACGATGAATACCCTATTCAATATGCATTGGTATAAACAGCATATTCAGGGCAAGCATGAAGTGATGATTGGCTATTCGGACTCGGCAAAAGATGCAGGCTTTATGTCAGCCAATTGGGCACAGTACCGTGCGCAAGAAGAATTAACCGCGGTTGCGAAAAAGCATGGCGTACAACTGACCCTCTTTCACGGTCGTGGCGGTTCCATCAGTCGTGGCGGTGCACCAACACAACAAGCCCTGTTTTCACAGCCACCCGGCTCAATTTCAGGTGCCATCCGAGTCACTGAACAAGGCGAAATGATTCGCTTCAAGTTTGGCCTAGAAGGTATTGCGCTGCAAAACTTAGAGATTTATACCGCTGCTACTTTAGAAGCCACTTTACTTCCACCACCTGTTCCTAAACCTGAGTGGCGCGAGTTGATGCACAGCATGACCGATTTGTCGGTGCAGGTGTATCGCCAAACCGTGCGAGAAAACCCGCACTTCGTCAAGTATTTACGCACAGTCACCCCAGAGCTAGAGCTACAAATGTTGCCGCTTGGCTCACGTCCGGCAAAACGGAAAGTCAGTGGTGGCATTGAGTCTTTACGTGCCATTCCGTGGGTATTTGCGTGGACACAGATTCGTTTGATGCTACCAGCTTGGCTCGGTACAGGCGCTGCAATTAACCAAGTGATTGATCAAGGGCATAAAGCGACCTTGGATGAAATGCTGGCGACATGGCCGTATTTCCAGACCCTGATTGATATGTTGGAAATGGTGCTCTCAAAATCGGATGGTCATGTGGCGCTGTATTATGAATCACACCTGACCAATGATGAAGATTTGAAAGTGCTTGGGGAACATCTGCGTCAACGTTTAAAATATGCAGTGCAAACCCTGTTAGCACTTAAAGGTGAATCGAAACTACTGAGCAGTAACGAAGTTTTAGACCAGTCCATGCGTGTACGTAAGCCGTATTTATTGCCGCTACATTTGCTTCAGGCAGAGTTAATGAAACGTCGTCGCCGTTACTTAGAAAGTAGCCAAGAAACCAATACACCTGTAGACCATGCTCTGATGGTCAGTATTGCAGGCATTGCGGCTGGATTACGAAATACTGGTTAAAATTTTAAGCCTGTTTAATTTACAGCACATCACTATGGTGTGCTTTTTTATTGACCGCATGGTCAAACCTGTTAAAAAAATTTATCAATCTAATCATAATTATTTATGAATAAATAATTGGCAAAAATTACCAATTAAGCCTTGATTTATCGTTATTTTTAAAAATTAAAACTTTTACCATGCGGTAAAAAGCTCTGAAAAGTCATAAGATTAGTTTGAACAATTTTTTGTATCACTGATTAAATCTTCTAAAAAACAAGAGTATGATGTGCACAATTTATCTTTAGAGTGCTCAAAAAATGTCCAATTGGTTCCCCAAATGGCGCCCGTACGAAGGCAACATAGATGCACGCCCTGTTGGCACAAGTGAATATCTTCCAGCTTCACAAAGTGCAATTTTAGGTGTTCAGCATGCCTTTGCTATGTTTGGTGCAACAGTTCTTGCACCATTCTTAATGGGTTTCGATCCTAATCTTGCCATCTTAATGTCAGGGATTTGTACCATCTTGTTCTTTATTATGACGGGTGGTCGTGTTCCAAGTTATTTGGGTTCAAGTTTTGCCTTTATTGGCGTGGTGATCGCTGCAACGGGCTATACTGCATCGGGCACAGGCGCACTCAATCCAAATTTAGCCATGGCGGGTGGCGGGATCATCGCTTGTGGTCTACTTTATACATTGTTTGGCTTTATGGTTATGACAACAGGTACCAAGTGGATTGAAAAACTGATGCCACCTGTAGTGACAGGTGCTGTAGTCATGATCATTGGTCTAAACCTTGCCCCTGTTACAGTCAAAGGCGTTGCTGGCAATACCTTTAATATGTGGATGGCACTGGTTACCGTGTTATGTATGGGCTCAATTGCAGTCTTTACTCGTGGCTTATTGCAACGCCTATTGTTATTAATTGGTCTGTTAATGTCTTATTTGGTCTACTTCATGGTGACCAATGTGATGGGCTATGGTACAGCAATTAATTTTACCCCAATTCAACAAGCCGCTTGGTTTGGTTTGCCGACTTTCCATGCACCTGAATTTAATGCCAATGCCATGATGATCATTGCACCGATTGCTTTGATATTGGTGGCGGAAAACTTAGGTCACATTAAAGCTGTAAGTGCGATGACAGGTGAAAATCTTGATCCACAGATTGGTAAAGCATTTGTTGCTGATGGTATTGCAACGACTTTAGCAGGTGGTGTAGGTGCTCCTGGCATGACCACCTATGGTGAAAACATCGGGGTCATGGCAGTCACACGAGTTTATTCGACCATCATTTTTGCCATCGCAGGCGTATTTGCCATTTTCTTGGGTCTGTCCCCAAAGTTTGGTGCGATTATCCATACCATTCCGACTGCAATTTTAACCGGTGCGTCGATTGTGGTCTTTGGCTTGATTACCATCGCGGGTGCAAAAATCTGGATTGAAAACAAAGTCGATTTCTCACAGAACAAAAACCTGATGGTGGCTGCGGTAACCATCATTTTAGGTACGGGTGATTTTGCCTTACAAGTTGGCAGTATTAACTTGGGCGGTATTGGTACTGCAACCTTTGCAGCTTTGTTCCTCAACTGGTTCTTCAGCTTAGGGCAAAAAGATTAATCGGCCTTATTTTTTGAGTATTCGTTTTTGATCGCAGCCTTCGGGCTGCTTTTTTTTTGGTCGGATGCGCTACCTTCTATTTCATATGCCACTCTGCTAAAGGGATGTCTCAAAACGCAAAAAGGACTAAGATAAAGCAACTTTTTCCGCGTTGAGCCTGCCATGCGCCTTGATTTTTTTGATCTGCAATTGTTTATCAATATCCTGAGTACAGGCAGTCTCACCAAAGGTGCAGAACGTTCCGCCATTTCTTTACAGGCAGCCAGTGAGCGGATTAAAAAATTAGAACAGCATTTTGAAGTCAGTTTATTTACCCGCCATGCAACAGGGGTAAAAGCGACCCTTGCTGGACAAACTTTTGCTGAACATGCACAACATTTGCTACAACAGCAGCAACAATTACAACAGGCCATGTTGCCCTTTGTCCACAGTGCAACGAGTAACATTATTCTGTGGTGCAACTCATCAGCGCAAAGTGAATACTTACCCCATTTATTGCCACAGTATTTGATGGAAAATCCAAAACTTCATATCGAATTAAAGGAAGCTGAAACCAATGACATTATTCAGGCCCTCAGCATAGGCACGGCGAAGTTGGGACTGATTTCCAGTTTTTTCGATGCAGGACAACTTGAAACCCAAGAATTTGCTGACGATCCGTTGGTGCTGATCTGTCCGAATCAGCATACACTTGCCACTGTGGTTCAACTGGAACTGGGTGAATTAGTGCAATATCCTTTTGTAGGCCTCATGCCATACCATTCCCTACAACAGTCCATCGAGGCTCAAGCCAAACGCTTAGGCTGTGAGATTCACTATCGGCTACGGGTCCCGAACTTTGCCGCAATCGCACAAGTCGTTGCCAATGGCGTCGGCATTGCCATTATTCCCAAACGGGCAGCACAGCGTTTAAACGTGCAGTATGACTTTCAGCAGATTGAACTACTAGGCAAATGGGCCAACCGCAAGTTGCTGCTAGCGACACGGTATTTTGATCAGCTCCCCGCAGATTACCAACGCTTTAGTCAATTCCTCTTGAGCCAACATGATCAACTCATTGCGCATTAAAGCCAGCCCAATTGATGTAAAACCATATAACTGCCAAATAGCACTAAGCCCACAAAAAACACCTTACGAAAGGCTTGCTCAGGGATGCGGTAGCGAATTTTAGTGCCCAACCACATTCCGAGCAATGCAGGCAGTAGTGCGATCAACGACAATTGATAGTCAATTGGGGTATCTTCAACAGGATTCAGATGTAAATATGCAGCTAGACACAAAGTTGAAACGGTAAAGGCAAGGCCAAGCGATTGTACCAAATCATCCCGCTTTAAATGCAAAGACTGCAAATACGGCACCACAGGAATCACCACCACCCCTGTCGCGACTGTCAAAGCACCACCCAAATAACCCATGATCGGCGATAGATATTTTTCATAGGGGGCTAAGTTGGGCATGTTTTTGGCAAACAAACCATATAGACCATAAATGGCCAGCATTCCGCCCAACAACGCTTCACTTTGAAATTCGCCATGTCCGAGCGTAGGAAAAACACTCCAAACTGAACCGATGATCATGCCCACCAACAAGGGCCAAAAGCGCTGTAGCAGTCGCAGTACACGCCCTTCTGCGAACAATTGCCAAACGTTCGTGACCATGGAAGGGATTATGAGCAAAGTTGCCGCTTGAAATGGGCTAATCACCAAAGATAAAAGTCCCATCGACACGGCGGGCAAGCCCAATCCAATGGTGCCTTTAATCATACCTGCGACAGCAAAAACAAAAATAACAAAAGCAAGCATGACGCTTCTCTCTAAACACTTAGTGCCATGCTATAAAATTTGAATGCGGGGTCATATCACTGTTTTTAGAAGTAAGCCTCAATCAAAGATTGAGGCTTACTGGAAAGCATGCTCTGGACTCAACTGTTATTGAATCCAAATGTGATGGCTGTGATTCTGCTTAGTATTTGAAATTTAGGCTGAAGCGGAAAGTACGTGGATCGCCCCAGCTCACCAATTGTGCATTTGGCGTGGTTCCAACTAAATACTCTTTATCAAACAGGTTTTTTACGCTGAATTTTGCGCCCCAATTTTTCGCTTCATAACCTGCACTGACGTCGTAGAGTGTATAACTCGATAACGGTACATAATAGGTATCTCTTTGTGCTGTACGCTCGCCCTGATAAGTTGCAGCTACACCAACATTCCAACCCAGTTGATCACCACCAAAGAAATATTGAGTTGATAAAGAGGCCGCATTTTTAGGCACATGGTTAATTCGCTTGCCAATATCACTGCTGGTTTCACTTTCAGTGATTTTGGCTGTAGGAATATAACTATAGGTTGCGGTCAGGTTCCATTGATCAGTCAAAGCTGCGGATAATTCAGTTTCAAAGCCTTTGGTCTTTTGTTCACCAATTTGTACAGAATAAGTATTTGTTGGATCTGGCTCTGTAACATTCTGACGGGTTAAATCATAATAAGCCACATAACCTTGTAGTCTTTGATTCAGCCCTTGGAACTTCACACCAACTTCATATTGTTTCCCTTCTTCTGGGTCCAGCAGCGTGTCATCTGCACCAGCATCACTCACTGGTAAGAAGGAGGTTGCATAACTCACGTAAGGGGCAAACATATCATTAATCTGATACATCACCGAAGCACTACCCGTAAAAGCATTATCTGAATTTTTAGTTGTTGTATTGGTTAAAATATTATCAATTTCAACTTGCGTCCAATCATGACGACCCGATAATCCCAAGATCCAATGATCATCAATTTTAAAATTATTACGTAGATATACACCCATATATTGGGTATCTGTAATTTGATGCGTTTTGGTTTTGGTCGCCTTTGCCATTGAAGTGTAAACAGGATTGTCCGCATTAAAATCCGTTGTTGCTGTATAACTTCTCCGTTCATAATCACTACGCTCATGCATCATGTCCAAACCAACCATCAAATCATATTGGGTTTTGCCCCAATCGAAATGACGCGACAAATTATGATCCAGCGCAAAATTCACATCATCTTTAATCTGTCTTTCCACCGTCCGTTTGAAGGTTGGTAAAAAAGCGCCACTAGCTGCCAATACAGGATTATTATCTGCATCGGTTTTAGTGACTGCAAAATTTTGCTTAAAGGTCCAGCCATTATCAAAATAATGTGCATAGTTCGAACCTAAGCGCAAAACATCAACCGTATTGCTTAAATTCGGCGCGCCAAAAAACAAACTCTGTGAGTAATTTTTATAAGCACCATTACTATAAGGAATCCCTTGCTGACGAATAAAATCACGATGTTGATAGCTCGCTATCACAGACAACTCATCTTTTTCGCCTAAATCAAAATTATAAGAAGGCGCAATATAATAATTTTTATAA
>NZ_DKIK01000148.1:680-29528 GCF_002454215.1 Acinetobacter sp. UBA6720 | reverse complement strand
TTAGGGTTAGTTGCGCCAAGAATTTCGCGGTGAGCAAGAACTGCGTTTTCGCCTTCCACAACTGAAACAACAACTGGACCAGAAGTCATGAACGCAACTAGGTCAGCAAAGAAACCACGTTCTTTGTGCTCTGCGTAGAAACCTTCAGCTTCAGTTTGAGTCAAGTGTTTCATTTTAGTTGCAACGATTTGAAGACCAGCTTTTTCAAAACGAGCAAAAATGTCACCGATGTGGTTTTTAGCAACTGCGTCTGGTTTTACGATAGATAAAGTACGTTCAATAGCCATGATTGGCTCCTTAAGTCAATGTAGACATGAAAATTTTGGCGCATTATACCGAGATAATGCACAATTATCTGCTTTTACTCTGTAAAAAGTTGCTTTTTTCGATGCACGGATTATCGTGCTTCGTCAATCCATGCCATCTGAATTGCCTCAAGCAACCCTTCAGTTGACTTGTTAGGATCATCACTAAAGTCTGGTAAGGCACACACCCACGCATGTAAATCTGTAAAACGAATCCACTGCGGATCGACATCTGGATGAGCTTCATAGAGCTCAATAGCAATATCAATAGTGTCCGACCAACGTAAGCCCATAGTGGCGTCTCATCACAATATAGAAGATGCTGTACTGTAGCAAACTCTGAAATTTAAGCGTTAGTCTGTTTTGTGCAAAACTGCACTTTTTTACAACACGATATTTAAAAGTGGTGCACTACAAATTAAAGCCACTGCTACAACCGCGCCAATTGCAGCCCCGACCAAAACATCACTTGGATAATGTAGCCCCAAAATCATCCGAGATGCAGCGACCAAAACAGTAAAAGGCAACATAAGGATCAATAAAATTGGCTGTACGAAACCTAGCAATGTACTCACCATCACCGCATGTAAGGTATGACCTGAAGGGAAACTAAAATGATCAAGCGGTCGCTCACCCATTCGAATCACCTGATGCACTTGATAAGGTCGTGGACGAATCGTTTTTATTTTTAGAACCTTATAAATCAAAGTACCGCATAGTGAACCCAAAACCAAATACACAATTTGCAGACTATAGACCAGACCTTGCAACAGCCAAGTTAAAGCCAACATGGTGTACCAAAAAACACCATCGCCCAATCGGCTGATTCGTTTGAAAAAATTGGCTACTGTCTGTGAATGGGAAAAATGATTAAGATAAACACAGCCCTTTAGATCTAAATCTAATATTCTTATTTTTGCAGTTTTAAGATTCATACCACTTCTCCTTAACAACAACGTTGAAAGTTCAGCTGGAAAATCATTGTTATGCCGACGATTTTAGCCCGTCTAAGGGATTTTATTACGCTTCATTTTAAAGGATATTTTTGACAGTTTGATGATCTTCACTAAACTCATCCATAAATACCCGCACTCATTTACAATTTTAACCACGAAGCGATGATGATGCTTTTAGACTCGCCACCTGATATAAAGCTTGCTCAAACTGTTTCACAGGATATTGCCAACCAACACTTTCAATATCTTGACGCGCTTGAGCTCCCATGGTTTTAAGTACAGTTTGCGCTGGCAACTGTATAATCGTTTGCATAAAATGTGCCACCTGTCCAAAAGGACTCAGCCAACCTGTTTTTCCATGTTGGACATATCGCTGCGGGCTTGCATAATTATACGCCACCACAGGTAAACCACTTGCCATCGCTTCAAGTACCACATTGCCAAAAGTTTCTATTTGGCTAGCAAAAACAAAAACATCCGCACTGGCATAGGCCTGAGCGAGTGACTGTCCTGTTAAGCTGCCTGTAAAAATCACATCTGAACCATTGGCCATCTCCGTTAAACGCTTACGATCCGGCCCATCCCCCACAATCACCATTTTAAATTTGCGTGATGACTGCTTCTTGATATTCAAATAACTTTGAATGAGCACATCCACCTCTTTTTCAGGAGATAAACGCCCTACATATAAAAGCACAGTGGTATTTGCATCTGCTTGCCAATACAGACGCATTTGTTCCGAGCGATGTTCTGGCTGAAAACGTATGGTATCTACCCCTCGTCCAACCTCAACCAAAGGACAGGTCACTCCAAAATCCTGAAGTTGATTTAAGGTGGTTTGACTCGGCACACAAGTGAGTACCGTATGGTTATGAAACCAACGAAGATAGCTTTCAATCGGCTTTACCAGCAAAGCTAAATCAAAAAAGCGACTAAAATCATGAAAAGTTGAATGAAAGCCACTAGATACTGGAATTTGATGCGCTTGAGCGGCATACAGTGCAGTCAATCCCAAAGGGCCTTCCGTTACAATATGCACGACATCTGGACTGAAACGCTCAATCGCCTTGCTGACTTTGACATACTGAGGCATGCCAAATTGCATCTCCGTATATTTTGGAATACTTTTCGCCCAGACCAAACACTCGTGTTCGGCCTGAAACTCTGTGCATATATTTTTTTGCATTGGGCGGATCAACTGAATGCGGTGCCCCTGTTTTTGCAAGCCTTTACATAATTGTAACAGTGAATTTGCGACACCATTGATTTCTGGTGACCATGTTTCAGTCACGATAGTAATTTTTAATTTAGGCTTAAGAGTTTCTTGAAGCAGGGAAAGCTCTTGCTGAAAATTTTGTTGATGTTGTTGTTTTAAATAAAACCGCTGTGGTTCGGGGAAATTGTGCTGTTTGAATAATTTTGTTGTCATTGAACCGATCATACTACACCAAACTTTTCTTATTTTAAGTAAAGCTTAACTGAACTATTTGACAGTTTGATGATTGAATGATGAAACTAATTTAACACTCCCCACGCAAAAAGATAGGCCACTTGGCCATATCTTTTATATATGAAGCATTACACTTCGTTTAAAACATTAAGTTAATATAAAGGTTATCTCGATAAACTCCAGCCGGCGTCAATGCCGTTGGTCGCTCCATCAATTGCACCAATACCACAAACTTACTTTGTGCAGTTGCAGGTTGTGAGATAGGACTATTCCAACGCGAAGCACTCGCACCCGAAATATTCATTTGCGTTCTTAGTTTATGATTTTTCTCATTCACTAAATAACTGCTACCCGTTGCATTCATTAAATTACGAGAATTAAACTTAATCGCATAATTACTATCGCATGCGACTGAAAAAGAAGTCGCAGCCTGACTTAGATAGGAAGAACTCAAATTCAGCTGGCTTGAGGTTAAGCGCTCAATTTGACACTGTTTTGCATAGGTCAAAGCTGATGCTCCTACACAAAACACGAATAAAACAACTCTCAGTTTCATGGCACTACTACTCCATCTATTTACAATGAAGATCCATTGCTGGTTGATTCTCTTCATTTACTGTATCTGTAATATTGAGTTCTGCTGAACAACTGCGCGCATCTTTGGTTTTAATCTGTATATTATATGTACCAGGAATCAAACCATAAAGCATGACACTACCATCAGTAGAAATCGGATAAACTTCCCCTTCACCATTATTATTAATATAAAGTTCAGAGCCTGGTGCAAAAGTATTATTATTACTGTCTAATGGTCTTATATTGACTTGTTTTGCATGAAAAACAGGAAAATCTATAATATAACCACGTTGGTTCAATGCTGTTAATTGTTTATTTGAATATTGTATTTTATCTTCCACAGGTAATTGATTTTGATCAAATGCAATATCATATTTTACATATGGAATAATATCATGAATAAACGCATAGCCTTTTTTATTGGTTTTATCAACATAAGTCAGTGACCTCAAAATATCAATATCCTGATAATCACCCACTTTAACCAATGTAAATGCATTGTCGACCATTTTAGTGAAACTGAGTTTATTACCTAACCAGACTACTGCACCTCGGTAGTTTAGTTGTGTTTCACGATCATCACGACCTTGAATATGATAGAAATCCAAATCACCCACGTCAGTTTTTACTACACCATTTGCATTAAACATCGTTTCATCATTACGACGATTGACCCCAACTGAATAGTCGAAACCAACCTGATTAGAGTCATATTTAACCAATTGAAGGTTGGTATTCTGATCTGCTGACTGACTAAAATAAACCGACTTATCATCAAAACTATAACTAAGTGACAGAATCCCGCCAGAATCCTTACGATCACCAAAAGCATTGAAATAACTTAAACCAAAGGAGACTCTACGTCCGAAATTTCGATTAAAGCCAATATTAATGACTTTCTGATCACTATTCGGAAAATCTGGGTCATCATAATATTTTTGTTCGGCATAATTAATATTAACATTCTGTAAATACGGCACATTACTCATACCAAAGTAAGCAAGATTTTCAAATTTTGGGTAATTAGAAGAAACCCCTAATTCATCTCCAAGAAATTTAAAATTCCTCTCTGTATATTTAGAACTTGCCCCCATTGAGAAACGGCCAAAGTCTTTACTTGCAGATAATCCATAAGAATAATTAAACTGGTTATCATCATCATGAGATGCAAGGACTACACTATCCAAAACAAAAATATTGCTAACAGCCTGCGTCCACATAAAGCCTACATTTTGTATATCTTTACTGTATGACAAGTTTGTTCCAAGCGTTGTAGAGTTTGTCAGTCCTTTTCGATAATAAGTATTTACAAAGAAATCACGATAATCACTACTGTCCATATTATAGTTATAACGTAATTTACCAACAGCAATACTATATTCATTCAAACCTGAGCGTAGCAGCCGATTGGTTACCATGATCGGAAAACTCTGCACACTTCGATTTCCAAGTACATCTTCAACGACAATTTGAGCATTACCTGCTTGTTGAATTTGCGCACCCATTAATAAATTATAATCACCAGGACTGACTTTCTGGCTGTATATATTTACTCCATTGATATACAAATCAACTGTGGAAGGAACCCGCGCACTGCCTTGTAAACTTGGCATATTCCAATAAATAAAGTTTGGTCTCTCGGTATAATTTGTTCCCCAATTCAATCCCGCAAAACGTAGAGAATTAATCAAGGGATTATAGGTTGTCGTGGTATCACCGATGGTTAACCGAGTCATATTTTTGGGAAATTCAAAATCAACACTACTACTGAGTCGCACCACACGTTCATCTGTAGGGGTGTTCTGGTATAGCATGGAGTTTTTCATGATCCAGTAATCTTTAAAAACCCCTAACTCCATCAAGCCACTATAAGAGTCATTATTATTGCTATTGGCATATACGAAATCATAATTAATAAAGCCACCAAAACTGGCCTTTTCAGGAATGATGTTATTGTTTAATGCATTAAAGTCCGTTTCAAAAAGTTCTGTTGGAATCGTGAGCTTAATGGATTGCGATGAATCATCAAAAGTTGACTGAACACCACTTGATGACACCAAGCAGAATTCTGGTCGCGAAGCTAAGGTTTTTAATTGCGCAGTTGAAATTTGACGTTCTGCCAGTACCTGACATTCAAGATAATATTGATCGCCCTGCTTTAATAAGGCGACATCTGTATGATGATCTAGATCATTAATCCAAAGGTTCGCAATATTTTCTTCCAGCACACCCTCACTGGCATTTACATTGAGTGCTAAAAAAAAATGAATAACGATCAGTATTTTTATTTTCGTATTCATTACACCCCCCACCTTGGACTAATCCGAGAATTTGAGTTCCACCATTTTATCGTTCTTATCTGTAAACAATTGAACGTAATAATTTTTAGGGTTTGTTATTCGTGTATTGTTTAGATCATAAGACATACTTTTATTTGCAAGCAAATAATTCATGGTTTCCGTTTTAAAAACTTCTTTTTTATTTGCATCTACAATTTTCAAATTTGCGATTTGAATATGCGATTTTGCATTATTTTTAACAATCAACTTATTATTTTCAACGTTGAAATTTAGTTTAACATCTTCCTGCTTACCAACAAAGAGGGGTAAATTAAAGCTGACCAGAAAATTTACTGAAGATTCTTTTACAGCCTGTGGAATTTCATCAACAATCACACGCCATGTCCCTTCTTGTTGCCCTTCTAAAACCGACTCTACCGGGCGATTAAAACCGACGCGAATGGTTTGCTTGCCATTGGCTTGTAAAATAAAATTCTTAGGGTTAATAATTAAACTATTGTCAGGCTCAAGCACATTTTCGCCATTGTCTTTTTGAGTCCACTTAAATGCTTTAACTTCAAAAATTCGCTTTTCTGTCTCATCTTTAGATTCTAGGGTTAATGTTGTTGTTCTTTGCTTTGCGGGATTTTGAATATACATTTGGACTGGGTCAACTGAAACACCAGCATGTGTTCCCGACATATACAGCATCGAAGACACCAGAATTGCTATTATTCTTTTCATGTTACACCCCTTATTATAATTTTAAAAAACCTAACCTGATACTGTGATCAAGTTAGGCTTAGTTTGACCAGATTAGTAGTAAACTTTAATTTTATAAGTATCGTTGTATGTACCGGCACGTTGGAAGGCACTTACTGCTGCATTTGTAACAGATACAGAGTATACATCATCAGCTAGACCATTGTGATTTGAGTTACCAAATGGAATCACACCACCGCCTGTTTTATTTGTAACAATTGTTGTTGGTACACGAACACTACCATCATCTTCATGTTTCACATAAGTGCTGGCACTTGTACCAGTGTTTGCTGTTTGAATGTTAAGCGTATAGTGGGTATTACTACGCACAGTGTAAGTTGAACTCTGAGTTCCGCCATTTTTATTCAACGTAATGGCACTACCACCGAGCACTTCACATTTTTTAGGAATTTCCAATTTAATTGGAATATCTTTTTCACAACCAAGTGAAGTACAGTTACCCCAATTATATCCACCACCACCACGTGCTGCTTCGCCACCTTCACCATCAGCAAAAACTGCTGTTGAGCCAAGACCTAATGCAACTGCCATTAAAGATGTTTGAACTAACTTATTCATAGCCATTCTCCGGGACGTTTATTCTTAAAACCTGATTAATTGTTATGGTTACCCTTAATCAAAACTGGGCCTTTCTTGGCTACCAAGCTTTTTGTTAAGCGTGTTTTAATTGTAGTTATTCTGAACAAAAAACCACCTATACGCCCCTTTTCACTCAAAAAGACAACAAGTACGCATTTTTAAAAAAAGTAAATTTAAATAACTATTTTTATTTATATTTTTATATATCCTATATTTTTGAAGTCCCAAAAAATAGTTACACAACTTTCAGGGATGCACTTTTTTTGTGCATTTTAATATTTAAAATAGTTCCCTGTTTTATATTGGAAATTTATGACATTTTAGTTTTACATTTCATTACATCTTCGATTGAATAATTTCTTATTTTGCTGAAAATTTCATTTTTCATTCTTTTTTTAGTTGAATTTTCAACTATTTTATACATTTATAGCGATTACTTCATGAAAACCGAAAGTTTATTCACATCCTATTTACCCAGTTCTAGGGATTGAATAAGATGACCAAAACCTCACTTTCAAACTTAAAAATTACATGAATGTGCGTTTTAGAAAACTTAAACCGACACTTCAAACCTAAATGTAATCTCAAGTACTCTTTTCTAGGATTTTCTTTATGAAAAATAAAATCCACAAAAACATTATTAATCCAATAATTTTATAAAGAATATTGAACTAAGATATAGCCACAAAAACAGATCATTCATTTGTGGTTTTTCTATTGGAACTCCCCCCCTAAGCACCCTCTTTTAGTGCTAAAACCATAGTGATGGCTCTATTTTTAGCATTGTAAGCTACTGCGACACCGTCACTAGAACAACCAATACTCAACGCATAGCAGAAAAAATCTTGTAAAAACAAAGTTTTTAAAAATTAAACTAAAATTTAGTTTAATCTTTATCTACGATTTTGTTCGCTTGAATCCAAGGTACAAAAAAAGATAAAAGCACTGCTTTTATCTTGTTGAGGTACCTAAGCTTAAACATAAAAAAACCCACTCAAATAGAGTGGGTCTTCGCATTCAAATCAATTGATTCAAGAAATTAGTTCTTTTCTTTATCTACGATTTTGTTTGCTTGAATCCAAGGCATCATCGCACGTAACTTACCACCAGTTACTTCAATACCATGTGCTGCATTTTGACGACGACGAGCAGTCATAGATGGGTAGTTCAACGCACCTTCTTGAATGAACATCTTCGCATATTCACCAGATTGGATACGTTTAAGTGCATTACGCATCGCTTCACGAGACTGTTCGTTGATCACTTCAACACCAGTTACGTATTCGCCATATTCAGCATTGTTCGATACTGAATAGTTCATGTCTGCAATACCACCTTCGAACATCAAGTCAACAATCAACTTAAGTTCGTGTAAGCATTCGAAGTAAGCCATTTCAGGTGCATAACCTGCTTCAACTAAAGTTTCGAAGCCCATTTTAACAAGCTCTACTGCACCACCACAAAGAACTGCTTGCTCACCAAATAGGTCAGTTTCAGTTTCTTCACGGAATGAAGTTTCGATGATACCTGTACGACCACCACCTACGCCTGAAGCATAAGAAAGTGCTACGTTGCGTGCATTACCAGATGCATCTTGGTGAATCGCGATTAAGTCAGGAACACCTGAACCACGTTGGTATTCAGAACGTACTGTATGACCTGGTGCTTTTGGCGCAACCATGATCACGTCTAAATCAGCACGTGGAACAACTTGGTTATAAAGAACAGAGAAACCATGAGCAAATGCTAATGTTGCACCTTCTTTGATATTTGGCTCGATCACGTCACGATAAAGTTGTGATTGGAACTCATCTGGAGTCAAGATCATCACTACATCAGCTTGCGCTACAGCAGCAGGAACTTCAGCAACTTTAAGACCTGAATTTTCAGCTTTTTTCCAAGAAGTAGAACCAGCGCGTAAACCTACAGTTACGTCTACACCAGAATCTTTAAGGTTAAGCGCATGCGCGTGACCTTGCGAACCGTAACCAATGATCGCTACTTTCTTAGATTGGATGATAGATAAGTCGCAGTCTTTATCGTAAAAAATTTGCATTGCTGTCTCCGCTAAAATGCTTTGTATTCTGTAATTTCACCAAGAGTTTATTTTTTGATGAAATCCTCCTTTTGATCAAAAGGAGGTTGAATCGTGTTAATTAATTAAATGGTTAAAACTTTTTCGCCACGCGCGATGCCTGAAACACCAGAACGTACAACTTCAAGAATGGTATTCTCTGCTAATGCATCAATAAAACCATCAATTTTTTCAGTCGTACCCGCGATTTGAATGGTATAAGTCGTTGGGGTAACATCCACGATTTGCGCACGGAAAATGTCCGCAGTTCGTTTAATTTCAGCACGTGCCGAGCCAAGTGATTTGACCTTAATCAGCATCAATTCACGCTCAATATGCGCACCTTCAGACAGATCAACCACTTTTACAACTTCAACCAATTTGTTGAGTTGCTTCGTGATTTGTTCAATTTTATGGTCATCACCATAAGTCGTTAGAGTCAAACGAGATAAAGTCGGATCTTCGGTTGGCGCAACGTTTAAGGTCTCAATGTTATAACCACGTTGAGAAAATAAACCCACCAAACGAGAAAGCGCACCAGCTTCGTTTTCTACAAGTACAGAGATAATGTGTCTCATGACGTGCGCTCCCCTTTACCTAACCACATATCTTGCATTGACTGACCTGCGATAAGCATTGGATAAACATGCTCGGTACGGTCAACCATAACGTTGATGAATACACATTTATCGTTGATTGCCATTGCTTCTGCAAGCTTAGACTCAAGCTCATCGGCATGGTTAATCTGAATACCTACATGACCATACGCTTCCATCAATTTAGGGAAGTCAGGCAATGAATCTACATAAGAACTCGAATGACGTCCTTCATAGTTCATATCTTGCCACTGCTTTACCATCCCTAAAGCTTGGTTATTCAAGCAGAGGATTTTTACGTTAAGATCATATTGCTTACACGTCGAAAGCTCTTGGATACACATCTGGATGGATGCTTCACCTGTGATACATACTACTTGTTGGTCTGGGAAAGCTAATTTCGCAGCCATCGCATAAGGTAAGCCCACCCCCATGGTGCCAAGACCACCTGAATTAATCCATTGACGTGGACGCTTATACTTGTAGTAGTTTGCACCAAACATTTGGTGCTGACCTACGTCAGAAGTAATGATTGCTTCACCATTGGTGATTTTATCCAACGCTTCGACCACTTGCTGTGGCTTCATTGAACCATCAGTCGGTTTGTCATATTTCAAACCATGAACTTTACGCCATTCATTGATTTGTGCCCACCACGCGGCAATGTCTTCAGGATTTGGTTTAGACACATTCATCTGTTTGAGCTGTGTCAACATTTCTTGAAGAACAGGTTCTACCGCACCCACGATTGGGATATGCGCCATGATAGTTTTTGAAATCGTCGCAGGGTCGATATCAATATGAATCACTTTGGCATTTGGACAGAATTTTGCAGGATTGTTGGTTACACGGTCATCGAAACGCGCGCCAATACACAAAATCACATCAGCATTGTGCATGGTCATATTGGCTTCATAAGTACCATGCATACCCAACATACCAATGAACTGTGGATCATTGCCTGGAAAGGCACCCAGACCCATCAAAGTATTGGTCACTGGGTAGCCTAGAATATGCGCCAACTCAGTCAACTGTTCTGATGCATTACCTTGTACAACACCACCACCTGTATAAATTACAGGGCGTTTTGCGTGAATTAGCTCTTCAATGGCTTTACGAATTTGACCTGAGTGACCACGATGCGGTGGTTGATACGAACGCATCTTCACTTTTTCTGGGTATTCGTAAGCAAACTTTTCAGCAGGATTAGTTGCATCTTTAGGAATATCAACCACCACAGGACCTGGACGACCTGAAGATGCGATATAAAAAGCCTTCTTAATAATCGAAGCAATTTCGCTGGCATGGCGCACTTGGAAACTATGTTTTACGATCGGGCGAGAAATACCGACCATATCTGTTTCTTGGAATGCATCTTCACCAATTAAATGTGACGCAACCTGACCTGACAAAATCACCATTGGGATTGAGTCCATATAAGCCGTTGCAATTGGAGTCACAGTATTGGTTGCACCCGGACCTGAAGTCACGAGCACCACACCCGTCTTACCTGTTACGCGCGAGTAAGCATCGGCCATATGACCAGCAGCTTGTTCATGGCGCACGAGGTAATGATTGATTTTGTCTTGTTGAAAGAACGCGTCGTAGATATGTAAAACTGCGCCGCCTGGGTATCCAAATACATGTTCAACGCCTTCGTCCGCCAATGCGCGAACGAGCATTTCACCACCAGATAAAAGTTCCAACGTGATTCACCCTAATCTTTATCACTGCAATGGTGGGAGGCACCAGCAGTGTTTCATTCATTGATTGTCTGCACTGTTATAGCACACATATTTCTTAGTTTTCATAGCAATAGGAAAAAATTCTGATCTGTATGCTGTTTGAGCACTATGAGATCTAAAATGTGTTGGGATAAACACATTTTTTTACTTTGTTCACGGTCTCGGCTAGAAAGCGTGTCCATTGCATGAAATGACACTTTATCGAAGGGTGATCGAGTAAAGGCATATAAAACTAAAGACAGCATTTTTAGGAGTTTCGTGACTAATGTCAAGTTTAAAAATTAGCTTTTTTTTGTTTATTTACAGACCGTTTATTTTTTATGCACCTTGATCAAAGAAACGAGGAAAGTTTTTCTTTATTTTTTAAAGTTCAAACCCATCATTTTCTATTGCTCTGAATTTATTAATAAAAAAAGATCATGAAATCCATAAATAAGTTTAATAATACCTTTCCTTTGCTTTAAAACTATTTCGGCACTTTGCATATCAAGTTTTTAGGCTTAAACCCATTTTTATATACAGATTTTTATAAGTTTATTCTTCTTTCTAACTGCCTAACTGTGCCAGAACACATATATTGTGATGTCAATTGAGTATTACACCTAAAAAACACAAAAAAACTTAGATGAAAAGACAAGCCAAACAATTTTTATTGTTCAAAAATAAGCATAAAATAGCCATAACGATAAACCCAATCAAATCGAATGATTAGGGATATAAAAAGGACAATCGCAGATGAGTTTTCCGTTTACAAAAATGCTTTTAGGTTTGGCTTGCATAGGGCTAACCGTGGTGACTACACAAAGCTTTGCCAAAACCTATTATAAGTGGGTGGACAGCCAAGGCTCGACACATTACACCACCACGCCACCACCCAAAACAGCAAAGAAGCAAGGTAAAATAGATACTTATGGTTGGAAGAACTCGCCTCAACAGACGACAACAGAAGCACCGACCCCAAGCAATGTCCCGAGTCCTACACCAGCAATACCAGATGCTGTACCCACTGTAACCCCCGCAGCACCCGTGGAATTGGAAAACCAACAACGCGACGCCAATAAAGCATTACAAAAAGGGCAACGGGCTCAACCTGCGATTTAAACAACTCATACAGTTTCAGCTATATTTTCAACTTCTTTAATTTCCTGCACAAATCATGGTGCAAAATTCACTTTTAGGTGCATTTTGCGCTATGCTGTGCAACAAACTTTTTTTAATCATTGTTCTTAACATACGTATATGACTACTCACATTGACCCCGAATATCAAGCGAGCGCGATTGAACCTACCGTCCAACAAGACTGGGAAGCTCGTAAAGCCTTTAAAGTTGCAGACACTGTAGAAGGTCCACGTCGTTATATCCTCTCGATGTTCCCTTACCCAAGTGGCAAACTGCATATGGGTCATGTGCGTAACTATACCATTGGCGATGTGATTAGCCGTTTCCACCGTCTCAAAGGGGAAACTGTCCTGCAACCTATGGGTTGGGATGCATTTGGTCTACCTGCTGAAAACGCTGCGATTGCCCATCAAGTTGCACCAGCAAAATGGACTTTTGAAAACATCGCATATATGCGTGATCAGTTAAAAAAATTGGGGCTTTCTGTCGATTGGGATCGTGAGTTTGCGACCTGTACCCCTGAATATTACCGCTGGGAACAGTGGTTGTTCGTACAACTGTACAAAAAAGGCTTGATCTATCGTAAGCTTTCAACAGTAAACTGGGACCCTGTAGACCAGACAGTTTTAGCCAATGAACAAGTTGAAAATGGTCGTGGTTGGCGTTCAGGTGCATTGGTTGAAAAACGTGATATTCCGATGTACTACTTCCGCATCACTGACTATGCACAAGAATTATTAGACGATTTAGACACATTAAAAGACGGTTGGCCACAGCAAGTCTTGACCATGCAACGTAACTGGATTGGTCGTTCAACGGGGATGGAAATCACCTTCCCTTCTGCCAATACTGAAATCTACGCAGATGGTTTAACCGTTTACACCACGCGTGCTGATACCTTAATGGGTGTGACTTATGTTGCCGTTGCAGCAGAACACCCTATGGCACTGAAAGCGGCTGCCGTCCAATCAGAAGCGGGCAATCCTGAACTTGCTGCATTTATTGAAGAATGCCGTATGGGTTCAGTCGCAGAAGCTGATTTAGCCACTGCTGAAAAGAAAGGCATGGCAACAGGCTTATCTGTTAAGCATCCAGTTACAGGTGAAGACTTACCTGTTTGGATTGCGAACTATGTGTTGATGTCATACGGCTCAGGTGCTGTGATGGCAGTGCCTGCACATGACGAACGCGACTTTGAATTTGCCAATAAATTTAACTTGTCAATCAAGCAAGTGATTGATGCCAAAGGCGCTGATGATGCTGAATACTCAGCAACTGAATGGCAAGAATGGTACGGTTCTAAAGATGGCAAATTGGTGAATTCTGGCGAGTTTGATGGTTTGGAATTCCAAGCTGCGTTTGATGCTTTCCTTGCAAAATTAGAACCACAAACTTTAGCGAATGCTAAGGTTCAATTCCGTTTACGTGACTGGGGTGTATCTCGTCAACGTTACTGGGGTTGCCCAATTCCAATGATCAACTGTGAAAAGTGTGGTCAAGTCACCGTACCAGAAGATCAATTGCCAGTGGTATTACCAACTGACGTCGTACCAGACGGTTCTGGTAACCCATTGAACAAGATGCCAGAGTTCTACGAAACCAAGTGTCCTAGCTGTGGTGGCGATGCACGTCGTGAAACCGATACTTTGGATACCTTTGTAGAATCATCTTGGTACTATGCACGTTATGCCTCTCCAGACTTTACTGGCGGTATGGTTGATCCTGCTGCGAGTCAAACATGGCTTCCTGTAAACCAATATATCGGTGGTGTTGAACACGCGATTCTGCACTTACTTTATGCACGCTTCTTCCACAAATTGATGCGTGATGAAGGCGTTGTACAAGGCAATGAACCATTTACCAACTTGCTCACCCAAGGTATGGTCTTGGCAGATACTTACTACCGTGAAGCGGAATCAGGTAAGAAAACATGGTTTAACCCTGCGGATATCGACCTTGAGCGTGATGAAAAAGGTCGTATTCTGTCTGCGAAATACCAAGGTGACGGTCAAGAAGTCATTGTTGGTGGCCAAGAGAAAATGTCGAAATCGAAAAATAACGGTATCGACCCACAAGCTATTATTGATCAGTACGGTGCAGATACAGCACGTGTCTTCATGATGTTCGCTGCCCCACCAGATCAATCATTAGAATGGTCAGATGCAGGTGTGGAAGGTGCAAACCGTTTCTTGAAACGTGTCTGGCGTTTGGTTGCAAACTTCCTTGAGAAAGACAATACCGCATCTAGCATTGATACAACGCAATTATCTACCGAAGCCCAAGATTTACGTCGTAAAACGCATGAAACCATCCAAAAAGTGGGTGATGACATTGAACGCCGCCATGCCTTTAACACAGCCATTGCAGCAATGATGGAACTGTTAAATGCCAACAACAAGTTTGAAGCGAAAACTGATAACGATGTTGCTGTTGCACGTGAATCAATCACGACTCTATTAACCTTACTTGCGCCATTTGCACCGCACTTGAGTCAAACGCTATTGGCTGAATTCGGGTTGGATTTAACCACTGTATTATTCCCGACTGCAGATGAATCTGCACTGGTACGAAATACACAAACGATCGTGGTTCAGGTCAACGGTAAACTTCGTGGTAAATTAGAAGTGTCTGTCGATGTATCGAAAGATGATTTGCTTGCTTTAGCTAAAGCCTTGCCAGAAGTTCAACAATTCTTGACGGGTCCAACCAAGAAAGAAATTGTGGTACCCAATAAATTAGTAAATTTGGTGGTTTAAAGCCTTTGAGCCTCCCTTTTATAAAGGGAGGTTTGGTGGGATTTTATTAGAAAATCTCCCTTGCGAAGCATTGCTTCTCACCTCTTTCAAAAAGAGGCGGAAATGAAAAGGAATAAACAATTCCCAAACAAAGCCCGTTGCCAGTCAACGGGCTTTGCACATACAATCACGACATATTATTTTTCTTTTATCAAAAAGAGCAAAACAGAGGACAACACATGCATTTAGGCAAACGTTTGGCAGCCATTGTTTTAACTTGTGGCCTAGGTGCAAGCTTAGTCGGTTGTGGCTTTCATTTAAAAGGAACCAACCCAAGTACAACACCGATTGCTTATTCAAAAATAAATCTAGTTCTGCCAAAAGACACTGATGAGTTACATGAAAAATTAGCCATCTACCTTGGTGCATCTGGGGTTCAGTTGAGCAATGGTTCAGATGCCTATGTACTCCATGTTTTAGACTATAAACCACAGCGTTTAGAACTCAATGGTAAACTGATTGAAGTCATTTTACGACTAAACGTCACCTTCCGTATTGAAGATGCGCAAGGTCGCCCGATTACGGAGCCACGAACAGTTGTCGCGACACGTACATACCAGTATAACGTTGAAACCGTCAACACCGATGATCAAGAAAAGACTTACTTGAACCAAGTCATTGTCGATGATATTGCTCAACAAATTGTTCGCCAGATTTCTTTGAATCGTTTACCCTCTGCCCAACAATAAGGTTATTGAATGAAACTTGACTATCTGCAAGCCTTAAAACGTGTCGATGAAGCCCGTGGTACGTGGGTGATGCAAGGTCAAGAGCCATTACTTGAACAAAACTTACTAGATGCATTTCGGATCAGCTGGCAAAAACAAGAGATCGAACGGCAACGTCATGACATTAATAATGTTAATGATTGGAAAAATGTCTTTAATGCACTCAACAGCTTATCCTTATTTTCCAGCCAGTTAGCCATTGAAGTTCATGGCAATATTAAGCCTGATGCCAACGGTCTTAAGCTGCTAAAAAGTTATATCCAAAACAATGAACAGAATTTGCTTTTGGTCGTGATGCCCAAGCAAGACAGTGCCAGCCTAAAAACTGGCTTTTTTCAAACTGTTGAAGCCAATGGTGTGCATGTGGCCCTGACCGCGAATTATCCGCGGGATCGTCAGCAGATTTTAGGCATTGAAGCAGATAAACTGGGGATAAAACTCAGTCAGGATGCATGGCAATGGTTAGAACAGCATCATGAACATAACCTACTTGCAGCAAAAAACAGCTTGATGCGTGTCAGCGATACTTTTGCTGAAGTTGAACTGATTCAAATTGATCACTTACAAGCTTGTTTGCAAGACCAGTCCCGTTATAGCACCTTCGATTTAAGCGATGCCCTACTCGAAGGAAATTTAGCGCAATCCATTAAAATTTATCAATATCTGATTGCTTCAGGCGAACCTCTCAGTCTGATTTTGTGGAGTATCAGCAAAGAAATGCGTTTATTGATGCAACTATTTGAACAACCACAAAATGCGCTACAACTCGGCATTTGGAAAAATAAAGTTAGCGTCTATCAACACGCTTTACGTCGACTAAATCCGCACTGTTTTTTGACATGGCCCCATTTATTACTACGGATTGATGCTTCAATTAAGGGTTTACAACATGAAAATGCAGAACATGTCGTGATGCAAGCGATTGCCTCACTCTGTGGAAAATCACTTTTTCCAGCTTAAATTCACGGTATCTTCATTTTTAAAATAATAATCATTTCTATTTGTTCAAAAAATTCACGATTTATCCGTATTTCGCTTCTATAATGTTCCTAATTTTGTTTACTCCCTGATTCCAATGCAAAAAATAAAAGCTTTTAAAATGATCATAGCAGTACTCTGTATTGCTGTAGTTGCTTATGTCGCATGGACATACTTCAAGCCAAAACAAGAACAACCTCAATATATTACCGAAAGTGTTAGTCGTGGCGACCTTGAAAACACGGTATTAGCTACAGGCACTTTAGATGCGACCAAACTGGTAAGTGTCGGTGCACAGGTATCAGGCCAAGTACAAAAAATGTATGTGCAATTAGGGGACGAAGTCAAACAAGGACAATTAATCGCTCAAATTGATTCAACGACCCAAGAAAACAGCTTTAAAACAGCAGAAGCAAATATTAAGAATCTGGAAGCGCAGCGCCTACAACAAGAAGCCAACTTAAATGAAATGCAGTTGGCCTATAAACGTCAACAACAAATGTATGCCCAAGATGCAACATCTAAAGCAGAATTAGAATCTGCCGAAGCAAGCTATAAAACAGCCCAAGCCCAAATAAAAGCGATTGATGCACAAATTGAATCTGCAAAAGTGACCAAATCAACAGCTCAAACCAATATTGGTTATACCCGTATTGTGGCACCGACTGACGGTACCGTTGTTGCGATTGTGACTGAAGAAGGTCAAACGGTGAATGCTAATCAAAGTACACCAACCATTGTCAAAATTGCAAAACTACAGAATATGACCATTAAGGCACAGGTCAGTGAAGCGGACATTATGAAAGTGCAAAAAGGACAAGCTGTGTACTTTACAACTTTAGGGGATGACAGCAAACGTTATGCAAGTTTGCGTCAGGTTGAGCCTGCGCCAGACTCAATTACAGATGATGACACCAGTACCAGTACATCTACAAGTACAGCTATTTATTATAATGCGCTATTTGATGTGCCAAATCACGATGGCAAACTTCGTATTGATATGACAGCACAAGTATATATCGTACTTGACTCTGCAAAAAATGCCTTGCTTGTCCCTTCTTCTGCGCTTTCTACCCGCACTACAAATGCAAATCGTAGTAGTAACTCTAATACAGAGGCTGCATCTTCTGCACAAAATAAATCTGATGCAGATCATCCACAAGCTCCTCGCTTAGAGCGTCTCAAATTAAATGCTGCACAGCAACAATTGGTCAAAGACGGCAAAGCAACGGTGAGTGTCGTTCGTGTTTTACAGGCAGATGGTTCTGCTCAACCTAAACAAGTCTTGGTTGGTATTAATAACCGTGTCAATGCACAAGTTATTGCAGGCTTAAAAGAAGGTGATCAAGTGGTCATTGCTGACAGCTCTGATACTGCTGCTGCAACCGCAAACAGTAGCAACCGTCGTCGTAACGGCCCACCGATGGGAATGTAAGCATGACAAAAAGAGCCTTGCTTGAAGTCAGCAATTTGGTGCGAGAGTTTCCAGCTGGCGAAAGTACTGTACAAATTCTCAAAGGGATTGATCTGACCATTTATGAGGGTGAACTGGTTGCCATTGTCGGGCAATCGGGTTCAGGTAAATCGACCCTCATGAATATCTTAGGTTGTCTTGATCGACCAACTTCGGGTAGTTATCAGGTCAATGGACGAGAAACTGGCAAACTTGAACCAGACCAACTGGCTGAGTTGCGTCGTGAGTATTTTGGTTTCATTTTCCAGCGTTATCATCTCTTGGGTGATCTCTCAGCCGAGGGAAATGTCGAAGTTCCTGCCGTTTATGCTGGAGTGAGCCCTTATCAAAGAAAGCAGAGAGCCACTGCGCTACTGACGGAACTAGGTTTAGGTAACAAAACTCAAAACCGTCCAAGTCAACTTTCTGGGGGGCAACAACAACGTGTCTCAATTGCACGTGCGCTAATGAATGGTGGAGATGTTATTCTCGCTGATGAACCAACAGGCGCATTAGACTCGCATAGCGGTATCGAAGTAATGCGAATTTTACGCGAACTGAATGCCGCAGGCCATACCATTATTTTGGTCACTCATGACATGCAAGTGGCAAAAAATGCCTCGCGTATTATTGAAATCAGTGATGGTCTAATCATTGCCGACCGAGTTAATCAACCCGAATACGACACAGAACTACATACAGATCCAGATGCAGAAACTGCGATTTCTGCCCAGCAAGAAAAAAATAAAAGCGTCTCAGCATGGCGCTCCTTGCTCGACCGTCTAGGTGAAGCTTTCCGCATGGCACTATTGTCCATGAATGCTCACCGCATGCGAACTTTTTTGACCATGCTCGGTATTATTATCGGGATTGCGTCTGTCGTAACTGTAGTGGCATTAGGAAATGGCTCGCAGAAGCAGATTTTGAATAATATTAGTAGCCTAGGAACCAATACCATTACCGTATTTCAGGGACGTGGCTTCGGTGACAACTCTAAAACGGCTAATTTCAAAACGCTTGTTCCAGGCGATGCCGACGCTTTAGCAACTCAACCCTATGTGAGTGCTGTCAGCCCCATGGTGAGTTCATCCAAAACGATTCGTTATCAAGAAAATGAAGCCAGTGCCACGATCAATGGAATTGGTGCCGACTACTTTACAGTCAAAGGTCTCACCTTTAAAAGTGGACAAACCTTTGATCAGCGTAGTGTACGTGATCGTACCCAAGACGTAATCATTGATACCAACACCCAAAAACAATTCTTTAGTGACGGATCTGATCCTGTCGGTCAAGTGGTCTTACTTGGCAGCGTGCCTGCGCGCATTATTGGAATCGTGGAACCACAAAACAGTGCTATGGGCTCTGATGATACATTAAATGTCTATATGCCTTACACGACAGTAATGAGCCGTATGCTCGGTCAGAGCAATGTGCGCAATATTATTGTGCAAATCAATGATAAATATTCAACCAGTGCTGCTGAAAATGCGATTGTAAACTTACTCACCCTACGTCATGGTCAACAAGACGTATTTACCATGAACAGTGACAGTATTCGCCAAACCATTGAAAAAACCACCAGTACCATGACCCTATTGGTTTCTGCTATTGCGGTGATTTCATTGGTAGTTGGTGGTATTGGCGTGATGAATATTATGCTGGTATCGGTCACAGAACGGACACAAGAAATTGGCGTTCGGATGGCCGTAGGTGCACGTCAGAGTGATATTTTACAGCAGTTCTTGATTGAAGCCATTCTAGTCTGCCTAATTGGTGGTGTTTTGGGTGTACTCCTCTCCCTTGGACTAGGGCAAATCATTGAGAAGTTTGCAGGGGATAATTTTGCTGTTGCTTATTCCACCACGTCCATTATTGCCGCATTTGTCTGTTCAACTTTAATTGGTGTGGTGTTTGGTTTCTTACCTGCAAAAAATGCAGCCAAACTTGATCCTGTTGCAGCACTCGCTCGAGAATAAGGAAAAAATATGCCTTTTTTATTTACACGCCTTTGTACTGCAATGCTGCTTGGGAGCACATTGGTTGGTTGTGCAGCCGTGGTTAAAACCCCTTATCAAACGCCAGTCGTACAAACGCCGACTCAGTTTCAGTATGACAAAGCGACTGCACAACAACGCCAACAAGCAATTTATACCGACCAATGGTGGACGTTGTTTGGCGATGCACAGCTCAATCAACTGGTCGATGCCGTGCTTGCAAAAAATGCCGATCTGGCCGTTGCAGGGATGACCTTAAAGCAAGCACGCTTACAAGCAGAACTTGCAGAAAATCAGCAAAAAATTAGAGTGAGTTCAAGTACAGGTTTATCTACTGGACATAGTTTTAATTTAAATGATGGAAATGACACATCAAGCGGATTATCTGCCAAAACAGGACTCAGTTATGAAGTCGATTTATTTGGTAAATTGGCCCGTCAAACTGAAGCAAAGAGATGGGAAGCTCTTGCCACCGAGCAAGATTTACAAGCCACTGCTCAAAGCTTAATTGGCACCACGGCGAAGCTATATTGGCAGTTGGCCTATTATAATGAAAGTCGTACAACGGCTGAGCAAAGCCTTGCCACCTCACAAAAACTCTATGACTTGGTTAAAGTTCAGTATCAAGCTGGGGCTGTATCAGGACTGGACTTAACCCAAGCGGAACAGTCCGTACAAAGTCAAAAAGCCAGTCTAAGTCAAATTCAGCAAAGTTTGGTCGAGACCCGTACCGCAATTGCAGTGTTACTGCATATGCCTGTACAGCAGTTGAGTGTTGATGAACCACAGCGTTTACCACGTTTGGCTTTGCCAAGTATTGCAGCGGGCTTACCTGCTGACATTTTGTCACGCCGTCCAGACTTAAAAGCGGCTGAGCTACGTTTACGTGAGAGTTTAGCCACTAAAGATGCTACCACGGCGAGCTATTATCCTTCGATCAGTTTGACAGGGAATCTAGGATCAACGAGCACTTCACTAACGCAGCTGCTCAAGAACCCTGCACTAACATTAGGCGCAAGTTTAAGTCTGCCGTTCTTGCAATATAATGACATGAAACGTGACCTTGCGATTAGTCAATTAGACTATGAAAAAGCCATTGTGCAATATCGTCAGACCTTGTACCAAGCCTTTGCCGATGTGGAAAATGCACTGTCTGCACGAACTGAGTTGAGTCAACAAGTACAATTACAACAGCGGAATTTAGAACTGGCTGAAAAAGTGGAACGTTTGACCCAAGTGCGTTATCGCTATGGTGCCGTGGCTTTAAAAACCTTGTTGGATCAACAAGAAACCACGCGTACTGCTCGCTTAACATTGGTAAATACCAAACAAAGCCAATACAACGCTTACGTGACCTTGATGCAAGCACTCGGCGGTAGCCCGATTCAACAGCTTCCTCAATAAAAAGCAGAATAAAAAACGGCACATGATGTGCCGTTTTTTACATTTCAACTAAGCGATTAGTCATCAAGCATCAAGTCTGGGCTCATCCCCACAGTGTTGAAACCTGCATCAACATACATGATTTCACCCGTAATACCATTTGCCCAAGGCGAGCAAAGGAATAATGCGGCATTACCGACATCTTCAATGGTCACATTACGTTTAAGTGGTGAAATTTTTTCGTTGACGTCTAACATTTTACGGAACGATTTAATCCCTGATGCCGCCAAAGTACGGATTGGGCCTGCTGAAATCGCATTCACACGAATCCCTTCTGCACCCAAGCTTGAAGCCAAATAACGTACACCCGCTTCTAATGATGCCTTCGCCATACCCATCACGTTGTAGTTTGGCATCACGCGCTCAGAACCTTGGTACGTCAAGGTCAATAAGCACCCTTGACGTGCAACCAATAATGGCTTCGCCGCGCGTGCCATCGCAATGAAACTATATGCACTGATGTCATGTGCCACTTTAAAGCCATCACGATCCGTTACATCAGTAAAGTCCCCATCTAAGGTATGTGCAGGTGCAAAACCAATCGAATGCACTACACCATCTAAACCATCCCAATGTTTTGCCAATTCAACAAAAGTCTGTTCAATTTCAGTATCAATAGCCACATCACACGGTAGAACAATCGTTGAACCAAATTGTGCTGCAAATTCATCCACACGTTTTTTAAGTTTTTCATTTGGATAAGTAAACGCAAGTTCCGCACCTTCGCGGTGAAGCGCTTGAGCAATACCAAATGCAATTGATAATTTACTTGCAATACCTGCGATTAAAAAACGCTTTCCAGCCAATAGTCCTTGTGCCATGTGACTCTCACTCAAAATAATTTATCTGCATAATGCCAAGTTTAAGTTGAAACCGAAATTGCATAATGCGCCTTTTTTCAATTCATCAACATTCAATAACACATACGCCCCGATGAAGGGGCGTATGTGTTAAGACTCGATAGATTAGTCATCGCCACGCAGCATGCTGAGTAAACGCAAGAATGAATAGTACATCCACACCAAAGTCGCTAGTAGTGCAATACCACACAGCCACTCCATCGCTTTCGGCGCGTGTTGTGCCGCAGCACTTTCAATCAAATCAAAATCTAAAATTAAGTTAAGTGATGCAATCACTGCAACAAAAGCAGCAAAACCTAAACCTAATAAGTTGTTTTCAAATAAAAATGGAATACTTGAACCAAAAGCCAAACGCATCACCATTTGCACCACAAAGACAATTGCGATGGCAATTGAAGCCGACATCACCACAGATTTGAATTTTTCTGTGGCACGAATAATTTGAAAACGATACAAACCAAACATCACTAAAGTGGTGACAAAAGTTGCCAACAGTGCTTGTAAAGGCACACCCGGATATTTCAATTGGAAAATAACCGATACCCCTCCCAAAAAAGCACCTTCAAACAAGGCATAAGGAATAGCAAGAGTTCGAGCGGTATTCGGTTTAAAGGTTGCAATGAGGCCTAAAATTAGACCACCAATCGCGCCGACTAAGGTTGCAGCATAAGCTAGCGAAATGTTTAAGCTCATGAAACAGTAGAAAAACAGTGCCATACCGAACACAGCCGCAATCACTGTAAGTAATACAGACTTCTGAATAGCACCTTGAACAGTCATCGGTTGACTATAATCCGCATGTGTTTCCACGCGGTTCAAAATAGGGTTATTACTTTGCATAACTCAACTCTTTGTTATAATTTAATTAATTTACTTTATCATAAAGCTTGTTTTAAACTTGTATAGCAAAAAAGTGTTTCTTTTTTCTACACAAACACCCTCAGCTTTATTCTATTCGATTTCAATAAAAAAGAGGCTAACGCCTCTTTCTTTAGTACTTATTTATTCATAATAAAAAAGTATTCGCGATAATACTTCAGTTCCGCAATCGAATCACGAATGTCATCCATCGCTAAGTGTGAAGCATTCTTTTTCAAGCCACTCATAATTTCTGGACGCCAGCGTTTAGCCAACTCTTTAACCGAAGACACATCTAAATTACGATAATGGAAATATTGTTCCATTTCAGGCATTAAACGGTGTAAAAAACGACGGTCTTGGCAGATTGAATTGCCACACATCGGTGAGCTTTTTGGATTGACCCATTTCTTTAGAAATTCTAAAGTTTGCTGCTCGGCATCCTGTGCCGTCAATTTACTGCGACGTACACGTTCAATTAAGCCTGATTGACCATGTTGGCGGGTGTTCCACTCGTCCATTGCATTTAGTACGCGATCGGGCTGATGTACAGCAAGCACAGGCCCTTCAGCTAAAATATTTAAATTATCATCCGTCACAATTGTAGCAACTTCAATAATTTGGTCGTTATCTGTATCGAGACCTGTCATTTCAAGGTCAATCCAAATCAAACGCGTATCAGCGGTGCTGCTCATAAATGTGCAATCTTATTCGGCTTAAAAACGATGATAGTAGCAAATTAATTGCTTCGATGCTGTAACTGCTACCCTGCTTCGTGCTATTTTTGCCATCTTGAATTCATGGTTTTTTAGGATATGAATGGCTTTAATTCGTAAACGTCGTTTAACTGAACAGCAACAACGTCGCATTCAGAAACAACAGCAAACACGTCAAGAAGATATCGACACTTCAAATGACTTAGAAGGCTTGGTGGTACAACACTATGGCCGTCAGCTTGAAGTGCAAGCCCTTACGACTCCAGATCCACATCCCATCAAACCAACGGTACAAGCAGGCGAGCCTGAACCGTTTTGGAAACCGATTGAACTCGGCAGTATTTGGCGCTGTCATACACGTACCAACCTCGAACTATTGGTCACAGGTGATCGTGTCAAATGGCAAGCCGACCCAAATACAGGACTGGGAATCATCAATGCCATACAGCCACGTCAGTCGCTACTGACTCGTCCAGACCGTTACCATAAAGTGAAACCTGTCGCTGCCAATATCAGCTTGATTGTAATTGTGTTTGCGCCACTGCCTGAGCCTGCACCAGGTCTAATTGACCGTTATTTGGTGGCCTGTGCCGATGCCAATATTCCAGCACTGTTGGTGCTGAATAAAACCGATTTACTCAAAGACAATGACCCAATTTTAGCGTTGATTGCGGAATATCAAGCCTTAGGCTATGAAGTGATGCAAACACAAGCCGATGGTGACTTAACGGCTCTGACCCAGCGTTTAAAAAATGAAACGGTAGCCTTTGTCGGTCAGTCTGGTGTTGGCAAAAGCACCCTGATTAATGCCATCGTGCCTGACGCTGCACAAAAAACCAATGTGATTTCTGAAAACTCTGCCTTAGGGCAGCACACCACGACCTCTACCCGTTTGATTGGTTTTGGCGAAGGTGCCTCGCTGATTGACTCACCGGGAATTCGTGAGTTTGGTTTATGGCACTTAGATGCAGACAAAGTGCAACGTGGTTTTCCTGAAATTGAAAACTTGTTGGGCTACTGTCAGTTCCGTAACTGCACCCATAAACATGAAAAACAATGCGCTTTACGCTTAGCTGCGGCAAATGGTGAAATTTTAACGCGCCGTTTAGACAGCTATTTACGTCTGATTGATGAAATTGCTGAAGCTCAGCAAAAAAATTAATTTTTATTCAACCTTAGCCCTTGAAGCGGTGATTTTGATCACCATATTTTATGAGCTATACTCTCTAGCAATTTTTGAATTGTAATTTAGGTGACTTGTGGAACGTTGGTTCGAGTTTATGGGGAATCACCCCTTCTTATTTGGAACACTTGCGGTATTGGTTGTTTTGTTTTTCGTACTTGAAGGACAACGCAATGGTCGCAAAATTTCACCACAATCTTTAGGTATTTTAGTGAAAGCTAAAAATGCCATGTTGATTGACTTACGTGATGCCAAAGATTTCCGTGAAGGTCATATCAGTGGAAGTCGCAACATTCCCTACAGCCAAATTACAAAACATGCTGAAGAGTTAAAAGCTGCAGATCGTCCACTCGTGTTCATCTGTAACTTAGGTCAAGTGGCAGGCACTGCTTTACAACAAGTTGCGCATACTGACAGCTATCGTTTAGATGGCGGGATTAGCAACTGGAAAGCTCAAGGCTTACCACTGGTCAAAGCTAAATAATTCGCACAAGGAGAAACTCATGGCTCAAGTCACTATTTACTCAACGACTGTATGTCCATATTGCGTTCGCGCAAAACAGCTCCTTGAGCGTAAAGGCGTTGAATATAAAGAAATTAATTTATCTAAAGAAGCGCCTGAAGTCCGCATTGAATTGATGCAACGTACCAATCATCGTACGGTCCCACAAATTTTTATTGATGACCAATTTATTGGTGGTTTTGATCAACTTTATGCTTTAGAGCGTGAAGGCAAACTCGACCAACTATTGGCATAATTAGCTCAGCATATTAAGGATTAGAAAATGAGTGAAGCTCAACCACAACTTGCTTTAGAACGTATTTACACAAAAGATATTTCTTTTGAAGTTCCTGGGGCGCAAGTTTTTACCAAAGAATGGCAACCAGAGTTGAACATCAACTTGTCATCTTCTGCTGAAAAAGTTGATCCAACTCACTACGAAGTTTCACTTAAAGTGGTTGTACAAGCGAACAATGCAGGTGACACGGCGTTTATCGTCGATGTTACTCAAGCGGGTATTTTCCTTGTAGATGGTGTTGAAGAAGAACGTCTTCCGTACATCTTAGGTGCATATTGCCCGAACATTTTGTTCCCGTTCCTTCGTGAAGCGGTGAATGACATGGTGACTAAAGGTAGCTTCCCACAATTGTTACTTACACCAATTAACTTTGATGCTGAGTTCGAAGCAAATATGCAGCGTGCTCAAGCCGCTGCTGTTGAAGGTCAAGCTTAAACGTTTAAGCCCTTCAAACATAAAAAAGACCGCTTTTGCGGTCTTTTTTATTGTACTGAATTATTTAAACGTTTTATGACCTTGCTGCTTAATGGCTTCAAACTTGGCTGAACTTTGTTTGGCTTCAGTCAACTTTCCTGCATGTACGAGATGTTGAGCATGTTCAATCTCTTGAGATAATACATCAAAACTTTGCTCATATTGCTTCACTTGAGCACTGTCTTTTGCTTGTTTCGCTAACTTTCCGGGCTTATTTTGTTTGGCAGTTACTGCGGCTTTTTGCATTTCAGTTAATGCGTTATTTGCCTCTGTGGCAGTCTGGGCTTGAGCAAAAGCCTTTGAGTTCTTCGCCAAAGATTTCATCGCGCCTTCTAGCACTTCCGATGCTTGTGCAAATCCTGCCAAACATATACCACTGTTCAACAGCACGACCTTTAATAGTGTTTTCATTCTTATTCCTATGAGTTTGCAAAAAAATGCAGCCTAAGGCTGCATTAAATATGGCAAAAACTAAGAACGATGTAAATTAAAAATCATCATCACTTTCAGGGTCTCGGTGTAAAGCATCATGAATCGCTTCAACCAACTGCAACGCAATTTCTTGTTTCGACGCTTTTTCCAGATCACGTTTTTGCATTTTATAATGTTCTGCAAAAAAGACTATCATCGCATTTTCATCAGAAGCAAAACCAATATCAGGGCGTGACACATCATTACAAGCAATCATATCGAGCTTTTTCGCGACTAATTTACCTGCAGCATATTCTTCGACATTGCGTGTTTCTGCTGCAAAGCCAACCATGAACGGGCGTTTATCTTGCTGTGCAATGGTCGCCACAATATCAGGGTTTTTGATTAAAGAAACATTGAGCTCATCCCCTGCTTTCTTAATCTTATGCTCTGCAACTTCTGCAACGCGATAGTCTGCAACAGCAGCAGTCGCGATAAACACATCACAGCCTTCATCCAACATTTGCATACTGATATCCAACATTTTCATGGCAGATGAAACATTGATCCGGCGTACACCATTCGGCGTGTCTAAGCTGACAGGACCTGCAATTAAAGTCACTTTGGCTCCAGCCGCATAACATGCAGCGGCAAGAGCAAAGCCCATTTTACCCGTACTGTGGTTGGAAATATAACGCACAGGATCAATCGCTTCACGCGTTGGCCCAGCAGTAATGGTGACTTTTTTACCGGCCAGCATCCCAAATTTTTCAGCCATGGCACGCTGCGCTTTATGGAAGTATTCTGTCACTTGATGTGCCAAATCCTCAGGCTCAGGCATACGACCTAACCCAACATCACCACAAGCTTGAGCACCCGCATCTGGCATGATTACATGCACGCCATCGTCTACCAAAGTGGCTAAATTACGCTGCGTCGCTTTTGCTGCCCACATTTGTTGGTTCATGGCAGGTGCAACCCACACAGGGGCTTTGGTGGCTAAATATAAAGTAGAAAGCAGGTCATCAGCTAAACCCGCAGCAAACTTTGCAATGGTGTTACAACTAGCAGGCGCAACCAAAAGCAAGTCTGCCCAGCGTGCCAGCTCAATATGTCCCATGCCCGCTTCGGCTTCAGGGTCTAACAATTCAGTATGCACAGGATTGCCTGACAAGGCTTGGAATGTTAATGGGGTAATAAAGGCTTGTGCGCCTTCGGTCATGACCACACGGACTTGAAAACCTGCGTCTTTTAAACGACGAACTAAGATGGCACTTTTATAGGCAGCAATACCGCCCGTAACAGCTAAAAGGATATTTTTATTTGGAATCACACTGAGATCAAAGCTCACGAACAGGCTACCTTTCTGTTGCAGTGGCGCTCACAATAGCATTAAATAGTCTTATACCCAATAATCGGTTGGGTCATGTTCCTCAAATTAAGAATAAAAAAGTATAAAAGAATGCACTTATCTATAAAAAAATGGCCCGAACAAGAACGGCCACGTGAACGCTTGTTACAACAAGGGCCTGCCAGCCTCTCTGATGCGGAACTACTGGCTATTTTTATCCGCTCGGGCTCAACACAACATTCTGCGGTCGAATTGGCCCGTCTGCTGTTACAGCATTTCGGCAGTCTGAATGCCGTTTTCGATGCTGAACTGCCCGAACTCAGCCAATTTCACGGCATTGG
>NZ_DKIK01000148.1:0-660 GCF_002454215.1 Acinetobacter sp. UBA6720 | reverse complement strand
ATTAATGGCCGTCAAAGAATTGGGACGACGCTACAGTAGTCAGCAGCTCAAGCAAGAAAAGTTAGAGCTCAATCATTCAGCTCAGTTACTCAAGTTTTTACAATATGAATTTTCAAGCGAGAACCAAGAGGTTTTTGCCGTACTCTGTCTCGATGCACATTTAAGAAAAATAAACTTTAAAAAGTTGTTCTTTGGTGCAGTAAATTCTTGTGAAATCTCGATCAACCAATTGCTCCGTTATTGTATTGCTCAACATGCTACCTTTGTCGTGATTGCCCATAACCATCCGCTTGGAAAAGCTCAGCCCTCCGCGGCGGATATCGAACTGACCGAGCGTATTCTTCAAGCCAGTAAGCTCGTGGACATTCAACTGATTGATCATTTTATTTTATCGCCCGAAGGTACATTTTCTTTTGCTGAACACGACCTGATCCAACCCACTTAAATATGCAGACAAATGATTGACAAATACCACGACAAATATGAAGATCAAGCAAAATTGTAAAAGAATTCTAATCACATGATTGTGCGTGATCAGCCCAGTATTTTTAAGGTGCTTTTTTCATGGCGTGGCACCATTCTTCCCAAAGTTTTACCCCCTTTGGGCGTGGTCATGTTGGTCTCTGCCATTATTGGCATTTTGTCCTATGTCGGCTATTT
>NZ_DKIK01000147.1:0-18102 GCF_002454215.1 Acinetobacter sp. UBA6720 | reverse complement strand
CGCATAAAGGTTGATTTACCCCCCATATTAGGACCAGTAATAATGGCCATACGGTGGTTGAAATCAAGTGTCGTGTCATTCGGTGTAAATGTAGCTTTGTTCAATGCCTCAACCACTGGATGACGTCCAGCAATAATTTTAACCCCAATTTCTGGGCTATACTCAGGACGTGACCAATTGCGTAAGCGAGCCTGATGTGCAAAGTTAGCTAAGAGGTCGATCTGCGCAATAGCGCTGCTCATCATTTGTAAATGACCAATATCGGCACGGAGTTCATCTAAAAGCATTTCGAACAGCATTTTTTCGCGAGCTAATGCACGGGACTCACTCGAAAGCACCTTGTCTTCAAAGGTTTTTAGCTCAGGCGTGATATAACGCTCAGCATTTTTCAAGGTTTGACGGCGAATGTAGTGATCAGGCGCTTGCTCAGCTTGCGCACGGGTCAGTTCGATGTAGTACCCACTGACACGGTTATAGCCAATTTTTAAGGTCGAAATTCCCGTATTTTGACGTTCTTGAATTTCAAGGTCGATCAAGTACTGTCCCGCATGATCGCGGATTTTACGTAGTTCATCCAGTTCATGATCGAAACCTTCGGCTATCACATTTCCATCTCGTAAAAGCACAGGCGGATGTTCAACAATGGCGGACATTAAACGTTGATGTAAGCCATGGAAATCGCCTAATTCCTCATTCAATAGAGAAATGAGTGCGGACTGTTTACTTTGGATCACGGGTTGAATGGCATGACGTAAATAAGGGATTTGCGCACAGGCTTGGCGCAGTTGCACTAAGTCTCGTGGACGGGCACTGCCTAAAGCCACGCGACTGAGAACGCGTTCGATGTCTCCAATTTCTTTTAAGACTAAACGGACTGGTGATTCATGGTAGCCATCTACAAGACTTTTAGTCGCGTCTAAACGTGCGTCTAAAAGCTTGGTGTCACGTAATGGTTGCATTAGCGTGCGGCTAAGTAAACGTCCGCCCATGGCTGTTTGACAGTCATTGATGAGTTGAAATAATGACGTGCCGTGTTCAAACAGAGGTTCAACCAACTCTAAGTTTCTACGTGTCACAGGATCAAGCGCAATGAAATCACTGCTTTGTTCCAACTGAATAGAGCGAATATGCGGTAAGGCTGTCTTTTGCGTTTCTTTGGCATAATGAATCAGCGATGCTGCTGCCGCTTTGGCAAGTGGCAAATGGTCAATACCGAAACCCGCTAAAGTCGATACAGCAAACTGATCGCATAAGGTTTTTTGTGCGTTGTTTAGGTTAAAGTCGACATTCGGGCGGCGTGTTACCGGGCAGTCGAGTAGCTTTTTAATGTGTTCAATAATGTTGGGGTCGACAATATTTTCATCGACCAAAATTTCACTTGGCATGAGGCGAGACAGTTCAATACCGAGTTGCTCAAGTTGAAACTCTTGTTGCTGAACTTTAAATAAACCTGCACTCAAATCTAACAGTGCAATACCAATTTCGTTTTGTTGTATGCAAAGCGCCACAAGGTTTGAACTTTGATGTGCAGTCAGTAAGGCATCATCGGTCAGTGTACCTGGTGTAATAATCCTGACAACACCACGTTCAACTGGGGCCTTACCTGTAACTTCGCCAATTTGCTCGCAAATGACGACTGTTTCACCTTTTTTTACCAAGCGCGCAAGGTAGCCTTCTGCTGCATGATAAGGAACACCTGCCATAGGGATGGGTTCACCATTGGCTTTGCCACGATGAGTCAGTGTAATTCCGAGAAGTTTAGCGGCCTTGCGTGCATCTTCAAAAAATAGCTCGTAGAAGTCACCCATACGATAGAACATCAAAGAATGCGGATGTTGCATTTTGACGCTCATGTACTGTTGCATCATCGGGGTGAGAGTGGATGTGTCAATCATTGAGTTATCTTGTTTCACTACAATAAAGCCTTTAAATTTAATATATTTTCAAAATACACACGGTAACTGTCTGATGTAATCCATCTCAATTCAATCTAAACCTAGACTGTATTTCCTAGTGAGAATAGGTTGTTGGATTTAATGCTACCTTATTGAGCATGAATAGTGCATACGCTTATATTAACAAATTGCACACCGCATCAGTGAGTTCCATTAAACAAAGTTAGTGAGTCCCTGTGAATCATGTGAAGTTGACTTTAAGTGATGGATAATAACTTAAGTGGAAAACTAATAGGTTCATCAAAATGATTAGAATAATAAAATGCGATTAAGCTAATGTGATTAATAAGTTAATGGTACAGGGAGTACATATACAATGTTGGGATTTAATTGGATTGACACTTTACCAGAACATATTCGTACTGAAATGCTTCAGAAAGCCAAAATATCTACTATTTTAAATGATCATATTCTGTACCAAGAGGGTGATCCGATTACATCTGTATTCCAAATCATAGATGGACAAATAAAAAAAAGTATCCTAACAGAATCAGGTCAAGAAATTTTACTCTATGTTTATTCAGAAGGAGAGTTAATTGCGGATAGTGCTGTCGTGGATCAATTACCATATCCTGTTACTTTAACAAGTCGAGGAACAACAAAACTCCGTGTATGGCAAGCTGAGGACATTCATTATTTTCGACATAAATATGTTCAAGTCGAAGAAGCAATGATCCAACAGGTCAATAGGCGATTACGTGCAACTTTACAATTGGTCAAAGAAATACTCACTTTACCTGTCAGTTTGCGTATCGCATCTCGTGTAAGTCAGATTAATGGAATCAAAGAATTATATGCACAAGATACCCATTTAATATTGTCCCAAATGGATATAGGGATGATGGTTGGTACGACTCGGCAAACAGTCAATAAAACACTACAGCAAATGAAGACTTTAGGGTTGATAGAAAGCCATTATGGAAAAATTAAAATTACAGATAAACATAAGTTAGAAGAATTTATTCAGGAAAACTTAAAAGATAACGATGAAATTTAAAAATAGCCCACAATGTAATTTAGCCGACATTCTACAGGTTTAAAAAGGCATAACTTTCTCTTAGGAACTTACCCAAGGAGAAAGACATGTCAGGAATGACCCTTGCACATATTTCACAACAATATGCACAACAGCAACCCGAACGCACGGCTATTGTATTTAAAGATCGCCAAATTAGTTACGCCAATTTAAATCAGTCTGCAAATCAGGTCGCTCATGGACTAACTAAACTAGATGTTCAACCACAAGATCGTATTTTATTTTTAGATGTAAATAATGACCGCTTTTATGAAGTGGCGATTGGCTCTAGTCGTATTGGTGCGGTCATTGTTCCCATTCATGCCAAATTTGTACTCAATGAAATTTTGCCCATTATTCAGGACTCGCAAGCGAAAGTTTTGTTTATTGGTCGAGTTTTTTATACTGCAATTGGTGAACAATTACAGGCTTTACTCGGCGATACATTTACGATTATTTGTACAGATGAACAATATGAAATCTGGCGTGATCACCAAAGTATAAACCCTAACGACTATCAGCAAGATACTAGAGAAATTTGTTTACAGCTATATACCAGCGGAACAACGGGCGTATCCAAGGGTGTCGAGCTCTGTAGCTTATCTTTATTTCATACTGCTTTAGATGCCAAACAAAATCATGGGCTCAGTCCATTGGCACAATTTCATTCAGACGACCATGTTTTACTGTCCTTACCACATGCACATATTGCAGGTTCACTTGCTGGGTTATTTGCATTGTATTTAGGTTGTAAACTGGTTTTGGTTGAACAGTTCAATCCGCAAAATGTTCTACAAATCATGCAACAAGAGCAAGTTTCTTTAACGTTGCTTGTACCTGTCATGCTGAAGCATTTATTAGATGCCTTGTCAGAAAATAACCAAGCACTCAACACATTAAAAAATGTGATCTATGGTGCAGCTCCAATGCCAACAACATTATTAAAAGCTGCTATCAAACGTTTACCACATACACATTTTGGTCAGATCTATGGGCTAACCGAAAGCTCAGGTCCAATTACTTATTTAGATGCTCAGGATCATCTAGATATTGCTCAAGGCAATGACAGACTTTCCCATTCTTGTGGTCGAGCCACGCATGGCGTCGAAATTCAAATTTTGAATGAAAAATTTGAACAACTACTTAGTGGTCAAATCGGTGAAATTGCCTGTCGAAGCATTCAAAACATGAACGGCTATTGGCAAAAGCCTACAGAAACATCTCAGACTTTCCATAACGAATATTTGCTTACAGGTGATCTTGGCTATATGGATGAGCAAGGTTACCTCTACATCTATGACCGTAAGAAAGACATGGTGATTAGTGGTGGAGAGAATGTTTATCCAACTGAAATTGAAGATATTTTATATCAGCATCCTGATGTTTCTGAAGTCGCTGTCATCGGTGTACCTGATGAAACTTGGGGGGAGTGCTTAAAAGCAATCATTGTCTTAAAAAATAATAACCAAGATGTTGCATCTATTGCTCAAAACATTTTGGAATTTTCAAAATCAAAATTGGCAAATTTTAAAGTGCCTAAGTCGATCGACTTTGTCGAGCAACTCCCAAGAAATCCCGCAGGTAAAGTTTTAAGACAAATTTTGCGAGAGCCTTACTGGTCTAAACAAGATCGGCAAGTGTCCTAACGCCTTTACTCACTCAGTTTTCAATACTAGACAATTCCCACACCAGTCTTACAAGGAGATTTCCATGACTGTTAAATTTAAAATGGATGGCAATTTAGCGATTGCAACTTTTGCCGATGGTCCAATGAACCTACTCACCATGAAATCATTTTATGGGCTTATGGAAGCAGTGGATCAAGCGATTGAGAACAAAGCCCGTGCATTCTTAACACTTGCAGAAGGCGATCATTTCTGTGCAGGCGCGCATGTAGTTGAGAATTTTCTCGGTCAGGATGCTAATTTTGCTCGACGTATGCTCAGTGGTGCAATCCCAGAAATGCATCGTTTTGAAAACTTACCATTTCCAACCATTGTTGCTGTTCGTGGAATGTGTCTAGGGGGTGGTTGTGAAATTTTACAACTGCATGACATTGCCTTTGCAAGTGAAACAGCAAACTTTGGTCAAGTTGAAGCGCGTATTGGTACAACGACTTTGTTAGGTGGCGCACAGCGTTTGGTGGCACGAGTCGGTTTACAACGTGCTAAAGAAATGGTGCTAACAGCAGGTATCTATGACGCCAAAACCATGTTGGATTGGGGCTTGTTAAACAAAGTCTATGCTGACGATGCTGTTGAAGCAAAAGCTTACACCTTTGCAAAAAGATTATCAGAGGGACCAACGGTCGCTTATGCCGCTTCTAAACATATGATTAATGCTGCCGTAAGTCATGGTATGGGGGCAGCAGATTTACGTTTGGCTGATGCTGCGGCAGGTACATTTGCAACAGCGGATATGGTGGGTTCAGTCAACCGCTTTGCTAAAGAAGGTGCAGATATTCTTGTAAAAGGTTTATTGGAATTTAAAGGCGAATAATTTAGGAAAATATCATGAGCAATTTTAATGCACCTGTTCATGAGTATGATTTTCTAGTCAGACATGTTCTGGCTAGAGAAATCCAGCTCTTGAATTATGACGTCAACTTAACTGAAGATTTTAAATTAGTTTTAGAGTCTGTTGGTACTTTTGTTGATGAACAGCTATTACCATTGGCGTTAAGCGCGGATCAACAAGGTTGTACAATAAAAGGAAATCAAGCATTTGCACCTGATGGTTATAAAGAAGTTTATCAAAATTATATTCAGGACGGTTGGGGTGCAATTCATACCTCTGTAGAGGATGGTGGGCAAGGTTTACCACTTCCTTTAAGTTTTGCTTGTGACGAAGTATTGAGCAGTGGCTCAATGGCTTTTGCACTTTACATCAGTATTAGGCTTGGTGTTTATGAAGTCATCAAAACTCTAGGTTCTGATTATTTAAAGAAAAAATATTTAGAAAAAATAGGCACTGGTGTTTGGAATGGCACGATGTGCTTAACTGAACCTCAGTGCGGGACGGATTTATCACTCATCAAAACCAAAGCTGTTTTGAATGAAGATGGTACATATCGCCTGAGTGGAACCAAAATATTTATCACAGGTGGAGATCATCATCTGACGGATAATATCGTTCATTTGGTTCTTGCTCGAATTGAAGGAGCACCAACGGGATTGGCTGGACTAGGGTTATTCATTGTCCCTAAATACCTTTCTGATGATGGGAAAATTGGTGATTCAAATCATGTCAGTTGTGCGCGCCTTGAAAATAAATTAGGGATTCATGCATCGGCGACTGCTGAGCTAGTCTTTGATCAGGCCCAAGGCTGGATTGTGGGTCAGCCAGGGCAGGGACTACTTGGTATGTTCAGTATGATGAAGTTAGCGCGTATAGGAACTTCTTTCCAAGCATTAGGTGTAGCTGAATATACCTATCAAAAAGCAGTAGATTATGCGCAGAATCGGATTCAAGGTCGTGATCTGATCAATAAATCAAAAGATTCTATTGCCATCATTCAGCATCCCAATATTCGACGTGAATTACTCCGTATGCAGACCAGTATTTCATCTGGGCGTTTACTGGCATTCCAAACCACGCTTTTAAATGAATTAACGACAACCCCAGATCATCTTGAACTGAAAAAATTGGCAAATGCAATATTACCAATTTTCATGGCTGTATCTAAGACAGTATGTAGTGAATATGGCGTAGAAGTCGCAACTGCTGCCATGCAGACTTATGGTGGTCATGGCTATATTCATGAAAGTGGGATTGAACACGCTTTAAGAGATGTACAAATTTTACCGATTTATGAAGGTACAAATGATGTGCAATCACTCGATATTATTTTACGACGTATCTTTGACGGTAAGCATGAGACCGTTTCAATTTTGTTGAATTGGCTTGAACAGCAATTCGATGATTTAGAACTGAATGAATGCGATCAAATCTATCTTGAGCAAAGCAAACATTTGTTAGAGCAACTCAAAGAAACAACGGAAAGCATTAAAGACAATTTACAGCAGAACCCTTTCGCAGCCTTGCAGTATGCCAAAGATTATCTGTGGTATGTCGCGCATAGCATGATGTCTGTGCTTTGGCTACGTGTCATTTCAAGTTTGACCCATTCAGAAAACCTTGCTGTTAATAAACAGAATAAATATGCCGAAGCGGCTTTTTATTTTAACTATATGCAAATTGACACATTCACTCGACATGAACGATTGAAACGCGCGAATGCGATGTCTGCTGTATTACAAAACTTTCAACCCGAATTATAGGTCAAAAAATGAATCACTTATTCGATGTTAAAGATAAGGTTGCCGTAGTGACTGGCGGTACACGTGGTATTGGCTACATGATTGCACAAGGGCTATTAATCAATGGTGCAAAGGTTTATGTCGTTTCACGAAAAGAAGAGTCTTGCCAGACAGCTGAACAACAATTGCAACAATATGGTCAAGTTAAAGGGATTGCTGCTGATTTGTCCAATTTAGCGCAAATACAAATCTTTGCTGAAAAACTTTCTGCATTGGAACCTCAAATTGATATTTTGGTGAATAACGCAGGTGCGACATGGGGTGCTGAACTTGGAAAGTTCCCCGAAGCAGGTTGGGACAAAGTACTGGATACCAATCTAAAGTCTGTGTTTTTTCTAACGCAAGCTTTACTGCCTCAATTGCTAAATCATACATCGGAGTCTCCGAGTCGTGTTATCAATATCGGCTCAATTGATGGTTTAACTGTACCTACTTTTGGAAACTATTCATATTCAGTAAGTAAAGCAGCAGTCCATCAACTGACAAAACATTTGGCAGGGCATTTAGCTGGACAGAATATTAATGTCAATGCAATTGCGCCAGGACCATTTGAAACCAAAATGACCGAATTCATGTTGCAACAAAACCGTGATGAAATCGTGAACACTATTCCTTTAAAACGTATTGGGCAAGCAGAAGATATTGTCGGTACGGTTTTGTTTTTAGCATCTCAAGCATCATCTTTTATAACGGGTGCCGTTATTCCACTTGATGGTGGATATTCAACCACACGATAACAGGGATATGTCATGCATAAAGTTCTAAGTTTTACTGAATATCAAAAGTTAATTGGTCAAACATTACAATCCGAAAGGCTTTTGATGGATCAACAGAGGATATCTGCATTTGCAGAAGTAACAGAAGATCGCCAATTCATTCATATTGACCCTGAAAAAGCGGCTCAAACGCCGTTTAAGGGAACAATTGCACATGGTTTGTTAACCCTATCAGTTTTACCTCATTTGGTTGAAACAACTTTTCCTCTATTAGAAGGGATGAAATTAAGCATCAACTATGGCTACAACAAAATACGGTTTTTAAACCCTGTACCGAGTGGTAGTCATATTCGCGCTAATTTCTTGATTAAAAGTTTTGAAGCAATTGCCGAAGATAAATATCAACTTGTGACAGATATTTCTGTGGAAATTGAAGGGCTGAATAAAACAGCTTTAGTTGCTGAATGGATCAGTATCGCAGTTGTATAAGGAACTTAAAATATGAATCACGAATTTAAAGATCAAGTTGCCATTATTACAGGTGCAGGCAATGGTCTAGGTAAATCCTATGCTTTAGCCTTGGCAAAACTGGGTGCAAAAGTTGTCGTTAACGATGTCGGTGGTAATCGAGATGGTTCAGGAAGCGATGCGAGTCCTGCCCAAATGGTTGTTGCTGAAATATTAGCTCAAGGCGGTATAGCCATTAGTAATAATTCAGATATCACGCAATTTGACCAAGTGCAAAGTATGGTTCAGCAAGCCATAGATGCATGGGGTCGTGTTGATATTTTAATTAATAATGCAGGAATTTTGCGAGATTCAACCTTTTCGAAAATGGAGATGGATGATTTCTGGAAAGTCATTGATGTCCATATAAAAGGTACAGTGAATTGCTGTAAAGCTGTGTGGGATATCATGAAACAGCAAAAATATGGCCGTATCGTGCTGACTTCATCTGCATCAGGGCTTTATGGGAATTTTGGTCAAAGTAATTATGCTGTTGCAAAATCTGCAATGTTAGGGCTTATGAATGTGTTACATGAAGAAGGCATCAAATATAACATTCATGTGAATACACTCACACCGACAGCGGCAACACGCATGACAGAAGAGTTAATTCCCGAAGAAGCCAAACCTCTACTTCGCCCAGAAACCATTACACCCGCAGCTGTTTTCCTCGCAAGCCCTGAAGCACCTTCAAAAACTATTATCGGGGCTGGGGCAGGTGTTTATGCTCGTAGCTATCTTTTTGAAACAGAAGGTATCTATTTGCCAGAGGCTGATCGTAATGCGGCAACGATTGCCAAAAGGTTCGATGAGATTTCTGATACATCACATAGCCATTATTTGGCTGGAGCAACTCAACAGACACTACGCTTTGCTGAAAAAGCAATGAAAGAAACTCAATTGAACGGATAAATAAGGAAAGAATCATGCGTGAAGCAGTCATCGTCTCTACAGCAAGAACACCTATTGGTCGCGCCTTTAGAGGTTCATTTAATGATACAAAATCACCAACATTGATGGGGCATGCAATACAACATGCAATTGCTAAAACAGGTTTAGAATCCGATATTTTTGAAGATGTTGTGGTTGGTTCAGTTTTAAATGCTGGAACAGCGGGCGGAAATATTGCACGCATGGCTTCCTTCGCAGCAGGCTTACCAGTAACAGTACCAGGACAAACCATAGACCGCCAATGTTCTTCTGGATTAATGGCGATAGCAACCGCTGCCAAACAAATTACATTTGATGGTATGGAAGCTGTGATTGCAGGTGGTCAGGAAAATATTACAGCTGTGCAAAATCCCTATTTTGAATGGGTTGGAAAAGAGTTTGATCCAAATGTAGTCAAACATGTGAAAGCAGCTTATATGCCGATGTTGCAGACAGCAGAATATGTCGCGAAGAAGTATGGCGTTAGTCGTGAACAGCAAGATGCTTATTCATTTGAGTCACAAATGCGCACCGCCCGTGCTCAGCAGAATGGCATATTCGATAATGAAATTGTTGCTATTCAAACAAAAATGAAAGTTCAAAATAAAGAAACAGGTGAGGTGAGTTTTAAAGACATTTTACTTCATCAAGATGAAGGAAATCGTGCAGATACAACTTTAGCAGGCTTATCATCATTAAAGCCAGTGATTGAAGGTGGTGTAATTACGGGGGGTAATGCAAGTCAGTTGTCTGATGGTGCATCAGCTTGTGTAATCGTTGAAGCAAAACTTGCGGAACGTGAGGGACTACAACCTTTAGGTGTTTATCGAGGTATGGCAGTTAGTGGCTGCGCGCCTGAGGAAATGGGGATTGGACCAATCTATGCAATTCCAAAACTTTTGAAACAACATGGTTTAAAAATTGATGACATTGGTGTTTGGGAGCTCAATGAAGCATTTGCTTGCCAAGTTCTATATTGTCGTGACCATTTAGGTATTGACCCTGAAAAATACAATATCAATGGCGGCAGTATTTCGATTGGGCATCCTTATGGCATGACGGGTTCTCGCTTAGTTGGGCATGCATTATTGGAAGCAAAGCGTCGTAAAGAAAAATATGCTGTAGTTTCAATGTGTATAGGTGGAGGTATGGGAGCAGCCGCTTTATTTGAAGTGTATTAGGGCTTATTAATTTTTTGTTTCCTTTTTCTTTCTTAGTTTGCTATCGGGCTAAGAAAGTTTTTTAGGATGAAATATGGATATTGAACAGCTTAGCCAAATCATCGGAGATAAATGGCAGATTCAAATTATTTATTATTGTGGTAATGAAGGTCTGAGTTTTAATGAATTACAAGAAAAACTAAAAATTAGCCGATCAGTATTAACAAGAAAGCTTAATAGACTTGTTTCATTAAATATTATAAGAAGGGAGAATATTACTGCAAAGTTTAAAAAAAGGGCTATTTATCTAATTAGCAAAGAAGGGAATATATTTCATAAGAAAATCTTTGAGTTATTATTAGATAGTGAACCTACATACTAAATTTTCCAATTTCTAAAGATAAGGTTGAATAGCCACCACTCTCCTAAACAAAAAAGAATAGATGATATTGGTATAGATTTTTCGTGGCTATTCAATCCTCGATACAATTTAAAGTCGTTTTAAGTTCGGAAAATAATTAAATAATAATGAAAAAATCAGTTTTTCTTGATCATTTAAAGAGCAATTTAATTTAAGATTGTGTTGTTTCATTAAAGATAGCTAACATTGATGTAATACCAGCTTTAGTCCCGTATGGAATTGCGGATAGATCAATTTCAAAGTCTCCATTATGTGCATTGAATGGTAGTTTTTTTTGTTTAAAGGCTTCGATAAAGCGTTTAGGCTCGGCAATACCAACATTAATATAACTGTATGCATATTTTGGATTATGAATCACTAAGTGATGAACATCCTCAGAACCCATTACAGATGGGAGAACATTCTCATCTAATAAATATTTGGGATTTTCTATTAGTCCTGAATTTGATAATGCATTTTGAACTACTTTGGTTAGAGCTATGTCATTATTTAAAGGTTGAGCCCAGCCTTTAAATGCAATTGTTGGATACTTGTCTTTTGGCATATTATAAGCATAAGCAATACTTTCATTGATTCGCTTAATACCGTCTATCATTAACTTTCGGTCATTTTCATTAAACCAACGTAAATTAATTTTTAGCAATGCGGAAGCAGGGATTACATTATTATTGCTTCCAGCTTGCACAGACCCAACTGTAATTACTGCAGAATTTTTCGGGTCAATTCCTCGACTGATAATGGTTTGGTATTGAGTTATTGCAGTTGCGGCCATGACGATAGGATCTTTGGATAAATTTGGGGTGGAGCCATGTCCCCCAATGCCATGAAATGTCACATCAAATTGATCTGTACCTGCCATGCGGACACCTGTCGCTGCTGCAATTACGCCAACTGCAACTGGTGCAGCGTGAATGCCGAATAGGTAGTCAGGAACTGGAATTTTATGTTTTGTATATAAACCATCATTTACCATTGCCTCTGCACCTAAGATCGGTTCTTCTGCAGGTTGCCCAATAAATATGACCGTTCCTTTCCAGAGGTTTTTATGCTCAGCAAAAAACTTTGCAGTGCCTAGCATCCACGCCACATGAGCGTCATGTCCACATGTATGTGCAACGGGTGTTTCAGATCCATCCTCTAATTTCACTATTTTTGTACTTGCATATGGCAGACCAGTTGTCTCTTTGACTGCATTTGCATCCATATCTGCGCGGTACATGACAACAGGGCCGTCCCCATTTTTCATGACAGCCGCCACACCAGTTTTACCAATTTTCTCAGTGGTTTGATATCCATAGGATTTTAATTCTTTTGCAACGATTGCTGCAGTTCTAGACTCCATAAAGCCCAGTTCAGGGTTTTGATGAATATCCTTGAATATTTTGACAAATTTCTCACTATCTTGGTTGACACTTTTTTCAATGAGGTATTTAGTCTCTTGTGCATAGCTATTGCTAAACAAACTTAATCCGAGACTCAATATCATTAGGGGTTTTATCGTCTTTATACTTAACATGTTCTTATCCATTTTAGGTTTTTGTTTTGATGATTCTTATGTTTAATTTTTAGTTTGAAAAAGTGCAATTTACAATACTTTTTTGAATAAAATATGTTCAATTTTACAGATGTAAATCTAAAGTCCATGAATATAAGTTTATTCTTATGGGAAAAGCAAAGCTTAAAATTCAGTAATTCTAGGTTATTGCAGATCATAAGGTTTAATCCAGACATAAAGACTACATAGGGTTTTACCTAAATGTGTGGCAACTTCTGCTCAGCTCTAATTTTTATCAGTCACTTACTTGACTGCTTTAATTTTGAATTCTTTAAGATGATTTTGCAGCGTTATATTCGATTACTTTTCAAAAGAAATTCTAGAGCTCATTGAAAGAGTTACAACTTAATCTAGATGATTAGCTGAATTTCTATAGTACTGATGCAACTGATCAGGATAAGGAGTGCAATGGCAGATGGGCAGTATTGCTGTGCAAGATTGAAACATTAGTTGCGAGCAAAGGTCATTGGAATTTAGCTCAAATTTCATTTGATAGTTTTAATCAAATATTGGCAGTTGTTAGCTCAGGTTTGAGCTAATACGCCCAGCTACAAAACTTGATGAGTTTCCTTGTATGACGTACTCAGGTGAAATTGATTTTTTCCATTGCTTTTAGCGATATATAGGGCGTGATCTGCATGAGCAATAAATTCTGAAAGGCTATTATTCAAGTTAGGAATGATAGTTGCGACCCCAACGCTCACTGTCAGATATTTGGAAATACTGCTCTGTGGATGAATAATTCCAATTTCATGTATGCGTTCCATTAAGTATTTTGCTTTAATCAGAGCTTGATCTTCATTTGTTAAAGTGAAAAGTAATAGAAATTCTTCACCTCCATAGCGAGCAACAAGATCATTATTTTTTGAAGGCACTGAATTTAGTATATTAGCAATCTGCTTTAAGCAATCATCACCATGAAGATGACCTAATGTATCGTTATATTGTTTAAAGCAATCAATATCTACCATCATGATTGTAATAGGTGTTTGGTGAATTATTGAGCGATTCCATTCATTTTCGAGAACTTTGTCTAAATAGCGTCGATTAGCTAAACCTGTTAGGGGGTCATGATTTGATAATATTGAAAGTTGTTCTGTTTGGTGTTTAAGTTCTATTCTGTTTAATTCGATCATACAATTTTGCAAATAATTTTCTCGATGTTGGCGATCAATTGCATAAGCTAAAGCCATACCAAGAAAGCTACTGAATGTATAAGTTCGATTTAAAAAAGTCCAATCAATAGAGATGTTTAGCCATGTAGTTACAATTATACCAATTAAACCACCACACCAACCTGCAATCACAGCAGTATAAAATCTCATCCCGACAAAACCATAAATAATAACAATTGCATACATCATTGCAGCATGAAAAAGTACATTATTTTGACCTTGTTCCAATACATTGATTAATGTGAAAGTAAGAGCGACAGACCCTACAGATCCTAGACAAACATAATGTTCAAACCATTTATTCATTGTTGGAATAAAAGAAAGAAACCATGCGAAAAAAATGATTAAACCGACCCAACCATAAAACATGATCCACTCAGAACGTATTTCGGTTGGCAATATTTGGTAGGTCCCTATACATAGATACAAATATAGTCCTAAAATGATAGGGGCACGATAGCGAAACTCCAAAGCCGCCCCATTTCTGTATAGGTTTTTATAGATCGTCTCTAGCCCTTTAGGGAATCGAACCAAATTTAGTCCGCGAGCAATTAAAAGATCAATTTGCTCTTGTTTGAATAGTGTTGATGCTTCCAGTTTCATTCTATTTTTTATCCCCCCCAATATTTTTATCTTAAACAGGGATTACGCTTATATAAAATTACACTTAATTAATGAAAGTGTGAACTGTATGAAGAAAAATAATAACTTATAGTTAAAATAAGGACCCAAGAAAGCTATTTTTAGTTTTACTGTTTAACAAGAAAAATTAGCGATTTTATGGATAAGTGTACGATATTAGCCTAAATCTAAGCTAAGAAATTAGCTTGAAGCAGAGAAGGGTCAAAGATATTGGTTTCGGTTACTACACTCGATTCATAGCCACAGTCCTGATGTTTGACAGTACCCCATTATGTTGTGTAATGGGTGATGAGTTCCTTACATTTGAAACTATCTATTGGAAATTTTTAAAGCAGAACTCCTCATATTGCAGAATTCGTTGTGCTTAGCTCAGTATTTCCACAATTATCTTTACGGCGCTAAATCCTGACGATAGTTGCCTATTCAAAAGCTTGTTATGTGAGCAGCGTATGTTTCACCTGATGAATACATATCAACTGGCTATATTTAGTGATGAACTTAAATACACTGTAAAGAGCACAAGATAGATTTAATGAGCTATCAGCGTAGCAATATGTAATCTATTTCGTTGATTGAAAGGTGATAAATATGATCTAAGCCAATGCAATAAAATAAAAAATTTATTCAGCGTGCTCAACGGGGCATACACTTTGGTCACGAGCAAAACTTGAAGTTTTTAGGCTATTGGGTAGGAATTTATGCATGTTTATGTGCTTATCAACTCTGTCATAAAAATAAGCCGATGATTCATGCTATGGAGGCATCAGCTTAAACAGGTTGCGAGTTTTGATGTATTTCTTGATGGATTATTTTAAATAAATTTACGCAAAATTTACGCGTCTTACTTTTTTCAATATAGAGAATTTACGCTCTTAATTTCCATACTAAAGCTGACCTATTTTTAATGGCATATGCTATGTGGGAATTTATTTCAGTATTTATCCTTTCATTGCTGCTGGCTTATCCGTTAGGACACTATCTTGCGGATGTCATGCAAACCAAACCAATGAAGAGTGATAGCTTCTTTAAGTGGATTGAACAACCGATTTACGCGGTTCTCAATGTGAAGCAAGTGGGTATGAACTGGCGACAATATCTAGGTGCTTTTGTACTCAGTAATATCTTGTTGTTAGTGGCGAGTGTCACTATTTTAATGACACAGGCATGGCTGCCATTGAATCCTGATCATATTCCAAATATGAATTGGGACTTGGCTTTACATACTACCATTTCATTCCTGACCAATACCAATCAACAGCATTATTCAGGGCAAGCGCAACTGTCTTATCTATCGCAAATGACGGTGATCGTTGGCTTGCAATATTTGTCGCCAATTATGGGACTTGCTTTATTGGTCGCCATGTTAAGGGCTTTATTCCTGCAATCACATCAAGCGGAAGATTCAGATCAAAAGAATTGGAACCATATTAATCTAGGTAATTACTGGATGGATATCATTCGCCCCTTATTTCGATTCTTTATTCCACTTGGTTTAATTTTTTCTTTACTGCTCACTTTTCAAGGTGTGCCAGCAACCTTATCTGCGGGACCAACAGCGCAGGTCTTAGATCAAAGTTCCGAGGTACAAACACAGCATATTCCGCTCGGTCCAGTTGCACCGATGGTGGCGATTAAACAGCTTGGCAGTAATGGTGGTGGCTGGTATGGGCCAAACAGTAGTGTGCCTTTAGAAAACCCAACGCCACTATCCAATGTGATTGAGATGATCGCGATTTTACTGATTCCACTTTCTGCGGTGTTTATGGTTGGGCGTTTTATTCAACGTAAGAAACTGATGTGGATGATTTTTGGCACAATGTTGTTGATGTCGTTGGCTTCAACGATGTTGACCCTATGGACTGAAAAATCTTCGCTCATTTCAAATATTGCTTTGATGGAAGGGAAAGAAGTTCGCTTTGGTGCTGAGGCATCGGCACTGTGGGGAAGTTTGACCACACAAGTCAACAACGGTTCTGTGAATATGATGCATGACTCTGCCTCACCACTGACAGGATTGGTTGAACTGTGCAATATGCTGATCAATGCCATTTGGGGCGGGATTGGTTGTGGTCTATTACAGTTCTTTATTTACCTATTTCTCGCAGTATTTATCGCAGGTTTGATGACAGGGCGTAGCCCTGAATTATTTGGGCGAAAAATTGAAGTGACTGAAATTAAGTTATTGGCCTTCGTGATTCTCTTACAACCCGTGGTGATTCTTGGTCTGACGGCGATTGCCATAGCATTTCCATCCATTACAGGGAATTCCAATCCAGCGTTTCATGGTATTAGCCAAGTGTTTTATGAGTATGTCTCTGCCTACGCCAATAATGGCTCTGGTTTTGAAGGCTTAGGCGATAACACTTTATGGTGGAATCTGAGTGCCAGTGTGGCTTTATTGGCTGGGCGTTATAGCGTGTTGATTATTCCAGTTTTGATCGCAGTGAGTTTAGCAACCAAACCGCAAGCAGCCGAAAGTAAGGGTTCTTTACATATTGAATCTCCAACTTTTGCGTTGACCTTGATTGGGATCGTGCTGATTCTGACCTTGTTGCAATTCATGCCAGTGTTGGTGATTGGGCCAATTGCTGACTATTTGTCGATAAAAGTTTAAGTGTGGAGCAAGCACAATGAAACATTCAAATGCGACACAACAGATGGATATCTTGAATAAAGAAATTATTCAGCAAACTTTCCATAAATTGCTGCCTCAACATGCGTTTAAAAATCCAGTGATGGCATGTGTGTGGGTGGGAACAGTTTTAACCCTTGTTGCCACTTTAATGGGAAATGCGAGTTTAGGTTTTGGTTTAGTCCTAAGCTTGATTTTATTAGTCACGGTCTTATTTGCCAATTATGCTGAGGCGGTTGCAGAAGCCAAAGGGCGTGGACAAGCAGCATCATTACGTCAGGCGCGTGAAAACTTAACTGCAAATCTGATTCTCGATTTAAATGCTGTACCGACAGTGATTTCTGCCAATCTACTTAAAAAAGATGATTTAGTCATCGTCAAGGCAGGTGAAATTGTTCCTGCGGATGGCGAGATTATTCAGGGTTTTGCGACTATCAATGAATCAGCCGTTACAGGTGAGTCTGCACCTGTACTACGTGAAGCCAATACCGACCGTTCAGGCGTGATTGGTGGTACTAAGGTCTTGTCAGATGAAATTACTATTCGAGTTAGTAATGAAGCAGGGCATAGCTTTTTAGACCGCATGATTGCCTTGGTGGAAGGTGCCAACCGTCAAAAGACACCGAATGAGATCGCATTGAGTGTTTTACTCAATATTATGACCATCACCTTTATTGTCGTAGTGCTGACCTTACCAGTGATTGGTTCAATGGTCGGGATCAAAATCAGTATGGTCTTGCTGATTGCGCTATTGGTCTGTTTGATTCCAACCACGATCGGTGGTTTGCTGCCTGCAATTGGGATTGCGGGAATGAACCGTGCTTTAAAAGCCAATGTCTTAGCCAAATCAGGTAAAGCCGTTGAAGTTGCGGGTGATATTGATGTGTTGTTGTTGGATAAAACAGGCACGATCACCTATGGAGATCGCCAAGCCACCGCTTTTTATCCATTGGCAGGTGTAACCCCAACCGAGTTGCGTCAAGCAGCAATGCTCACTTCTTTTGCCGATCCAACGCCTGAAGGGAAATCGGTCATCAGCCTTGGGAAAGAGTTAGGTGAAAGTATCCAAGAGCCG
>NZ_DKIK01000117.1:0-28295 GCF_002454215.1 Acinetobacter sp. UBA6720 | reverse complement strand
CGAAAAACGTTTTGTACGTCTTCGCCTAACTACAAAAGGTATGCGTATTATCGACAAATTGGGTATCGAAAAGGTTGTTGCTGACCTACGTGCTCAAGGTCAAAAGATCTAAGGAGTCTGAACCATGCGTGATAAAATTCGCCTAGTTTCTACTGCTGGTACAGGTTATTTCTATACCACAACTAAGAACAAACGTACTATGCCGGAAAAAATGGAAATCAAAAAATTTGATCCAAAAATCCGTCAACACGTAATCTTCAAAGAAGCTAAAATTAAATAATTTTAGTTTTTTGGAAAAAACGACCTGTATCAGGTCGTTTTTTTTTGCTTTTTTTTCATTCGACTTGTTAAACTTTTAATCTCTTTTGGCACCGTTTGTGCTTTGCTTATTTTTCACCCTTAACTTTTTTGCTTAAGGAGTTTTTAGTGCCTCATGACGTAGATCTCATTATATTACTTGCTGTTGGCTTTGGGCTTGCGCTCATTTTCGGCTATCTTGCCGTACGCTTACGCCTCCCTCCACTCATTGGCTATCTGATTGCCGGTATTATCATCAGCCCCAACACCCCTGGTATTGTCGCAGACATGCATCTAGCGAACCAGTTGGCTGAACTTGGAGTTATGTTCCTCATGTTCGGTGTGGGCATGCACTTCTCTCTGAATGATCTATTACAAGTTAGACGCATTGCCTTACCTGGTGCAATTTTACAAATTGCTGTGGCAACTCTACTTGGTATAGGTGTCAGCATGCTCTGGGGGTGGAGCTTTGGTTCTGCACTGGTTTTTGGTCTCAGTTTATCCTGCGCAAGCACAGTGGTATTACTCAAAGCCCTAGGAGATCGCGGTCTACTCAATTCAGTTAACGGTAAAATCGCTGTTGGCTGGCTTTTGGTTGAAGATCTAGTCATGGTCTTGGTGCTGGTTTTATTACCTGCAACAGCGGTCTTACTCGGTGGCGAAGCTTTTGCAGGCAGTGAAAATACCAACATTTGGCTTACCCTCGGCACCACCCTACTTAAAGTGGCTGGTTTTATCGCTTTTATGCTGATCATCGGGAAACGTCTGGTTCCAATGATCATGCAGTTCGTCGCTCGCCTTGGTTCACGTGAGCTCTTTACTTTAACCGTAGTGGCTGCCGCGGTATCCATTGCTTTCGGTGCTTATAAAATTTTTGGTGTTTCCATGGCGCTGGGCGCTTTCTTTGCAGGGATGGTCGTCAAAGAATCTGACTTTAGCCATCGTGCAGAAGAGGAAACTCTCCCTCTACGTGAAATTTTTGCCATTTTGTTCTTTGTTGCAGTGGGCATGTTATTTGACCCACGCATCTTAGTAGAACAACCTGTGCATGTGCTTGCTGTCGTTGCCATTATCATGATTGGCAAAACCATTGCAGCTATGGCACTGGTGCTCTTCTTCCGCTATCCCATCAATACAGCTCTCACTGTAGGGGCTTCACTGGCACAGATCGGAGAATTTTCCTTCATCTTGGCAACGCTTGGGGTTTCACTCAAACTTCTGTCTTTAGAAGGACAAAACCTGATATTGGCAGGCGCTTTGATCTCCATCACTTTAAACAGTTTTGTGTTCTCTGCCATTGAGCCTGTACAACGTTGGATTCGTGAACGCTCTCATTTGGCCCGCTTACTGGAACGTAGTGGGGATCCACTAGCAATGTTGCCTGATGAAGTCTCGCAGGACTACTTACGCGACCAAGTGGTGATTGTTGGGCATGGGGAAGTGGGGCGTCGTATTACCAAACAGTTAATGGCCGAAGACATTAAAGTGGTGATTGCGGAAGAAAACCGTGAAATTGTAGAGAACCTCCGTGAGAAAGGCATTGCGGCTGTTTCTGGTATAGCAACAGATCCTGGAGTACTGATTCAAGCCCATATTCAACATGCGCGCCTGTTGGTACTTTCTCCAATGGATATTTTAGATATTCATAAGATCGTAGATATTGCCAAAACTCTCAATCCTGAGATTCAGGTCTTGGTGTGTGCAGAAAGTAAAGAAGAAGCCGAAGTAATTCGTCGTGACAACATTGGTGAAGTGTATTTTGCCAAAGAAGAAATGGCAAAAAATATGAGCAATCATATTTTAAATCAAATTCAGATTGCACATCATCAGGCACCCACCCACTAAGGAACAAACACGAGATACAAAAAAACGCACTATTCAGTGCGTTTTTTCTTATTCAGTTTAGCTCAAGAACTGTGGTTTTTCGTCTACAACTTCAGCTTGCCACTCACCCACTTGCTTTTCAAGTAAGGCGTATAAAGCCGCTTGCACCATATGCTGTGCAACCACAGTCGCTTGATCACCCAATAGGGCTTTGACTTCATCATTAAATTGTATCGTGACTAAAGGCGCACTTTCAGAACCTGCGTTACGTAGTGCCAATTCGCCACCTTCAAGTTGAACCAATTCCAAAATGGCCTCTTGATTTCCAAATAATTCTTTCAACTGTTCTATAGACATATTTCCTCCATGTTCAACATGGTGGCAAAGGCAGTTGCACTTTGCTTCGCTTAGACTTATTGATATAAGGACAAATTTTCAAACTTCAAGCGCTGGTCATCGCTTTTAGAACTCGACCATCTCATTCCGGAAGCCATCAATCAAAGCCGTCAAGTCGCGGTGCCACTCTCTTAGAATTTTGGTATCAGGTAACCATGCTTGCGGTGTTTGCGTCACTTTAATGATCAAGTTCGATGATGTTTCAGACTCTGGTTCAGGACTCGTTGGTTCTGGCGCATACTGGCATAAACGATAAGCACGCTTTAACTCTGCGATAAACCCTTCTTTTGATAACTGCTGCAACACCGTTACCTCAGGTGAAACTTGTCCTTTAACTGCCATTTGTTCCTCAATAGATTTCAAGGTCGGGTTAAAGTCATTTAAGCGGTAGTATCTTACCAATTCCTGTAAAAAGGCCAGTACAGCACCGTGTAAATGAAAGACGGCTGCTTCACGGTGCGCCTGCGCTTGCTGCACATGATCGTTCTGCTCAGCTTGTTGACAGGCAAGGCGAGCAAAATAGAGTTTTTGATTGGTACGATCTGCATGATAGCGGGCAACACGGGTCATGAATGGTGTTCCTAATGTTTGGCGTTTTTTACAAGGCCAAGATTAAACTTTATGCACAGCAGTGCATAATGAAAATTATGCATGATCTATTTCAATAAAATAAATCTTTCTTTTGGCCATAGCGGGAGTCTGGACAAGCATTGGACGTACATTACTTAATACCCAAGCCCAATATCCTTCGTCCCAATATGATGCCATAGCCACTTCAAGCTCTTCCTCTTTCCACGGATGAATCGCCTCAACATCGACCATAGCCACAGCATATCCTAACTCTTCATCACCCTCTTGTGTCAAATAATGCTGATTTTCAACAATCAATAAATCTTTCAACGGCAAATGTGTAGGGCGCCAAGAACGTATTTCTAAAGTCTTTTTTCCTTGTGCAATGTATTGCCCCATCGGAGCAACAATAGATAATGCTGGGTAGATTTTTTTCATGCTTGACTCAATAAAAAAGGAGCATTAATTGCTCCTTCATACTTATGCTTCTGGCTTCTCAGGCTTATCTTCCGCCTGTTTCACACGAATACCGCTACCATGCAAACGCAATGTGTTTAAGCCTTTAATAGCTTTAATCGCCTCACGTGCATGTGGCATGTCCACAAAAGCGAAACCTTTCGATTTACCTGTAGCCGCATCCAGCACTAAAGTACATGATGCAACTGTGCCGTATTGTTTAAACAACTCAAGTAATTCTGCTTCTGTTACTGTACGTTCTAAACTACGAACTAAAATTTTCATTCAACAACCTTCAAAAATAGGCAAAATCATCAAAAAGCAATCGCCTACGCTACTTTCTGAACATTGCACAACAAATACCACAATGTAATCAGTTTAGTTTAATCGAGATTAATCCCAAAATCTAAATTAATCGACTGTCGTTCAATCAGTGCACTTTTAACGGTTTGCTGACGGGGCTTATGATGGGTTTCCATCGTACATAAATTCCGAGTCAAATCGTTCAAAAAATAACTTTCGACTTTCCGCCCTTGCTCATCAATCACGTCTCGCGCCCACAGACTTAAATTTTGCTTGGTCAAAATCAGCTCATTCTGGGCACGGGTCAGTGCCACATACAAGACCCGACGCTCTTCTTCAACATCATTAAAATCACCTTGGGCACGAGCATGCGGATATTGCCCTGGCGTGACATTAACGACATAACATACTTTTTGCTCTGTACCTTTGGCCGAGTGAATGGTAATTAATGTGACGACATCCGTATCCGACTGTCGTTCGATTTCAGAAATAGACACTGGATCAAGTACATATTCCTCAAGAAATTCACTCAACTGGGTATGTTTAGATGCCAATTGCTTCACTAACTCAAAGTCACCTTGGCGACGGTTCCAGTCTTTTTTATAATTTTCTGCCAATTGCGCTTCAATCGCCTGAATACCCAAACTGACGCAAGCCTGCACTTCCTGTTTTAGTACCGTCATTTGCTTCATGATCAACACGGTTTCAGCTGGAATTCGCCCAAATTTCTCTAATTTATCAAAGATCAAATCAAACTCAGGCTCCAGTAAAAGTTGCTGAGCGAGACGACTTGCCCCCACATCCCCCACCCCATTCCACAGGGTGAGAAAACGCATCCATGCAATATCATCTAGAGGATTGGCAATCACACGTAGCAGGCTCAGTAAATCTTTCACATGCGCGGTTTCAAGCAGTTTCATGCCCCCAATAAAACGATAGGGAACATTGGCCGCAATACACGCTGCCTCAATATGCCGTGCTGCAAAGCTGGAACGCACCAAGACCATGTGATCCGACCAGCGCTGTCCTTGTAAATAATGGCGCTCTTTAATGTCGATCGCAATCCATTTTGCTTCATCAAATTCATTTGGGAAAATGTGCATGCGAGGCTTTACACCCTCACCCCGATGAGCATCTAGGCGTTTATTATATTGAATCTCCGATTGATCGAGCAGCCAATTAGAAAGGTCTAAAATTTCTTGAGTGGAACGATAGTTTTGCTCCAATTTAAACACCTGAGCATTCGGCACACGGTCTTTAAAATGGTGAATATTTTCAAAATCTGCTCCACGGAAACCATAGATTGACTGCGCATCATCCCCCACACAAAACAGGCTCACTTTGTCTTTAAGCGGTTCAAGCAAGGCCCACTGCAAAGGATTGGTATCCTGCATTTCATCGACCAACATGTGTTTGCAGAGCGATGCCACATAGTCGGCTAAACCGTCTGACTGATCGAGTGCTGAGGCCACGATTGCAAGAATATCGTCATAATCTAAAAAACTACGGGCACGTTTTCGTGTCTCATACTCTTTCATGATTTCCGCAATTTGATCTTTAAAAGCCAAATGCTCAGGATGCTGTTTTTCTAAGGCATCACTCAACTTTTGACGCGTATTTCGTGCAAAAGAATACAGATCACACAGTTCTTGCGGTTTAGGCAACTGATTGGGATTTTTCTTATCATCTTTTCCACGAATCAGGCGGAACATCATCAACTGATCATCACGATCAATAATTGAAAACTGCTCTAAACCAAAGGCTTTCGGTACGCGGCGCAGCAGATACATACAAAAAGTATGAAAAGTAGAAGCGCGCAGCCCTTTTGCCTGCTCACCTAAAGCCAACTCCACTCGCGCCACAATCTCGCTGGCTGAACGACGGGTAAAGGTTAAAATCTGGATTTGGTTGGCTGGAATCCCTTGATCAATCAGGTACGCCGCTCGCGCCACAATAGTTTTGGTCTTGCCACAGCCAGCCCCTGCAAGCACCAGACTGTGTTGTGACTCAGTCGTGGCAGCTTGTTTTTGTTGCGGGTTTAATTCATCAATTAGGCTGGCTAAACTCATAATCACTCATCAATTCGTGGATGCTACTAGTTTAACAAATCTATGACGTCAATATGAGCCTACAACAACGATTATCCATTTCTGTCAGAAATACATCTTCAAATTTAGGCCAAGGCCTTATGCTCGAATCAATTACCGACTCAAATATTTTAAATCAAGCTTGCTCAACATGATTTAAAAGCAAAAGTCGAGTGATGTCCTCACAGCTGTTTTGCAAATGCTGTTCTGCATTTTTCAATGCTGTAGCTAAATCACAGTCGGATTCATTGATCGAAACAATTTGACTAAAACCTTCATCAAATAATGACTCAATATCCTCTCCAACACGTCCAGCAAAGGCAATCACTGGTTTATTCAACTGTTTGGCTAACTGAGCCACTGCCCACGGCGTTTTGCCAAACTTGGTTTGGAAGTCGATACTGCCCTCACCAGTGAAGACATAATCAGCTTGCTTTATTTTCTCAGCCAGTTGGGTTTGCTCAATCACCCACGTCGCACCTGACTGAATCTTAGCACCTGTGAATGCCATTAAGCCAAAGCCTAGTCCACCTGCGGCCCCTGCCCCTGCAACATTACGTATCTGCATATTCAGCTGTGTTTCCACCACATGTGCAAAGTGACTCAAGTTTTGATCTAACTGCTCAACCATCTCTGCACTCGCCCCTTTTTGCGGGCCAAATACATATGACGCACCCTGTGCTCCACACAGCGGATTAGTGACATCGGAGGCAATCAAAACTTGAACCCCTTGCAAACGTGGGTCTAAAGCCTGCATCTCGATCCGTTCAATCTCTTGTAAATGACCACCACCAACGGCCAGTTCAGCCCCTTGTACATCTAAAAACCTGATTCCAAGCGCTTGAGCCATGCCACTGCCTGCATCATTGGTGACACTGCCTCCGAGTGCCAAAATAATTTTTGACACACCTGCGTCCAAGGCATGCCGAATCATTTGCCCCGTTCCCAAAGTTGTGGTTAGGAGTGGATTCCGTTGCGTAGATTCAAGCAGATGAATCCCATTGGCTTTGGCCATTTCAATAACAGCCGTTTGCCCACCATCAAATAAACCCCAATACGTTTTAATTCGTTGTGATGGCAATGGCCCTGTTACCTCACATTCGACTTTTTGACCCGCTAATGATGTGAGTAAGGCATCAACCGTACCTTCACCACCATCTGCCATGGGTACATGTATACATACCGCATCAGGGATTATTTTTTGAATCCCACGTTGCATAGCTGTACAGGCCTGCTCCGCAGTCATGCTTTCTTTAAATGAATCGGGCGCAAGTACAAAAGTTTTCATCGTGTGAAATATTCCATAAATTATATTTGCCAGCTCTCAAACTTAAATAAAAAGAGTGTTGAAATATAAAAAGAGTGCTAAAGCACTCTTTTTTTGTTCAGATTAATCATTTAGGCATCTGCTGAACTTTTCGGGACTTCTCTTTTGATATAAGAAGCTAAAGAAAGATAGTTAATCCCTTGGAATAAAATATCGAATGCTAAAAATAATCCCAACACCCAAAATGGAGCATCTGGGGTAGTTAAAATCATAATCCCAGCGATTAGGGTTAAAATACCTGAAAAAAGTGTCCAGCCCCAGCCTTGGAATGTACGAAATAGTATCGCATTAAAAATACGAATCACGCCTGCAATGACCAGGAATACGGCCAAAATACTGGTCAATACAACGGCTGTTTTGACTGGTGTTGTGAAAGCATAATAACCCGCAACCCAATACAACACACCAAACAGCGCCCATAACCAGCGAAAACCACCCTCAAAAATCTTAAAAGCCGCAATCAAATGCAGAACACCGCCTAACATCATCAATACACCAAAGATAAAGACTGCAGATAAAGTCGCGAGAGGTAGCGATGCAAAAAGGATTAAACCAAACAAGACCAATAAAATCCCTAAGCCCAGATACCACTTACGGTTTTCATGCAGTTGATGGCGAACTAAATCATTACCTACTGTTTTCATATTCTTCTCAAGTCTGATTTCGTTCATTTAGTTTTAACATGTTTTTCAACAGACTTGTAGGCATGAATTTATCCACATAAGCACACTGGATTGTGGATAAATTCGACATTATCCACAGTTACTTTTTCCAGCCAATTTCTATCGCGGTGATCTCATTCACCAAGGTATCATCAATCGTTTCTGGCATTTTACTTTGTGTTTGCGAAGTTGGTATGTGTCCAGCCATAAGCTCAGCTTTCGCTTGTGGGAACAAGGGCTGCTGATTTGGATATGCATAACCTACAGGATACATCGGTTGCCCAGTAGCTAAGTCATATTTATCACTGGCACCAAAGGCATGTAAAAGCTCATGTGCAAGCACCACTTTGTTTTGCTCTGTTTGCTTGGTCGATGCAAATAAATTCACTGAACCAATACGCCCTTTTTGCAAAGCTGTTGAGTGTTTCAGTTCTTTGGTCAGTGCAGGGTCATAATAGTTCAAATACAAAGTAACAGCTGGTGCGCCATCTGAACCTTGATGATTTTTCCACGCATAATAACGGAACTTTAAACTCCACATTACAGTATCCAACAAGCTCGCCTGCTCAGGTACTTTAGGTGGTAACTGCTTGAGCTCGCGTCCAAGTTGGAAATAAATTGAAATCGGCTGGCCACGATATTGTGCTGACATCTGCTCTAAATAGCCTTGTACCCCTTGTAAGTTTCCAAGGTTCAGTTGCTGAATATATTGCTGAGTTGTAGCCTGTCCATCTGCATTCACTGGATGGAGTAATACAATAATGGGCTTGCTCCAATCTTGATTTTGATCCCGATAAGCATTCAAAGCAACCACCAATAAAATCAGCAACAAGATTAAAATACGAATTTTTTTCCACATATCCCCAAAATCCAATTTTCTTAATCACTTATCTAAAAATACCAACTGATTTAGTACGCCAATAAAATCTAAAGCAAAACTCTATTAATTTTTACAAACTTATTATTATCTAATTCTTTAAACTCAAGCCAGCCAGAATGTATTGATTCTACAGCTTCTTCATAATTTCTAATATTTAAATCAGAATTTTTCAAATATTTAATAATATCAGACATCTGAACCCAACCATCATCTACTGAGTAATTATTAATTGCCTTTTGCACTAGGCGAATAAATGTACTAAAACTACTTTTCCTTAAATACATTTGGCTTCCATTCATTTTAGTCTCAAAAATACCTAAAGCTTTAACTAAACTAGATAATTTATCAAAACCATAATTTCTAGTATCAAAATCAGGTTTCACAGCATTAATATAACCACCTACTAACCCTAAATACGCCCAGCCACTATCATCCGAATTATCTTTAACTGCTTTATAAATCAAGTTTAAGGTTGCCCGATCAACTGTTTCTGGAATAATTCTTTCTTTTGGTTGGATTGCTGCTTTTTGATCAGTTGCTTTCAAGGTTTCTACTATTTTTTTGGCCGTAGATTCAGAAAGGAACTCATCTTCAATATTTTTAAGATCGCTACCCACAATTAAATTTTCAACATAAATAAATTTATCGCATGCCTTCTTAAATGCTTCTGGTGTTTTCTTTTTTCCAAAGCCATAAACACTTAAACCATTTTCACGAATCCGAGATGCTAAAGGCGTAAAGTCACTATCACTGGAGACGATACAAAATCCATCCAAAGCCCCTGCATAAAGTAAATCCATTGCATCAATAATTAGGATCATATCCGTAGCATCTTTACCTTTTGTATAGGCAAACTGCTGAACTGGTGTAATTGCATGTGGTAAAAGCACTTCACGCCAATTTTTTAGAGTTTCACTACTCCAATCTCCGTATACGCGCTTTACGCTAGCAATACCATATTTAGCTACTTCTTCAAGTACTGATGGAATTGCACTAATTGATGAATTATCAGCATCAATTAATACGGCAAACTTTTTTGTTTGTATGTCCACGTATACCCCAATATGCTATTTTTTATAAATTATGATTAAAGGATTGTGACATAAAAAATGCCCACCAAAGTGAGCATTTCTTGATTATTTCTAAGCAATTAAAACTTAAGCTTCAACCCATTTTCCATCATTGAACACCAATGACCATTTGGTTTGCTTGCCTTCAGGCGTTTCAGAGCCAATATATTGCGCTTGATTCTTACGACTAAACTTCACAAGTGTTGGATTGCCTTCTGGATCAACATCAGGTGCTTGCAAAATAAACTGATACTTTGGATCAAGCTGATCAGCCACCGTACGCAATTCAGCAACCTTCGGAGCACGTGTTTCACGTACTTTCGGGAACTTACTTGCAGCTAAGAACAGACCCGCCGCACCATCACGCAGGACAAAAAAGTCATCGTGTTTGGTCGAGCGTAAGTGTTCCATCTTAATCGGGTCGACACGCGGAGGTGCAGGTTGACCACTTTTCAGTACTTTACGCGTGTTATCACAGCTGTTACAAGCAAAGTAAGGACCAAAACGCCCTGTCTTTAACTGCATTTCGCCATCACACTTATCACATGGAATGGTTGGGCCATCATAGCCTTTGATTTTGAACTCACCTTCTTCAAGCTCAAAACCAGCACAATCAGGGTTATTACCACAGATATGTAATTTACGACCACCATCAATCACATAGCTGTCCATTGCGGTTTCACAAATCGGGCAACGCTTTTTCGACATCAAGTCTGCTGTTTCTGCTGCATCATCGTCCGAGAGTGCTGCAAGTGATTCAACTGGTGTTAAGTTCAACGTACCTTTACAACGTTCTTTCGGTGGCAAGTTATAACCTGAACACCCTAAGAACACACCTGTAGTTCCTGTACGAATCTGCATAGGACGGTCACATTCTTTACAGTGAACGGCTTCGACTTCAACAGGTTGGTTACGGCGCATACCGCCCTCACCTTGAGCATTGGTCAGTCGGTTTTTGAAATCACCATAAAAACTGTCAAGCAACTCTTTCCAATTACGCTCACCATCTGCCACTTTATCCAACTGACCTTCTAGATCCGCGGTAAAGTCATAATTCATGAGGTTATTGAAACTTTCATCCAAACGATCTGTAACAATCTCACCCATTTTTTCTGCATATAGACGGCGGTTTTCTAGTTTGACATAACCACGATCTTGAATGGTTGAGATAATCGCCGCATACGTTGATGGACGGCCAATCCCTTTCTTCTCAAGCTCTTTCACCAGTGACGCTTCGGTAAAGCGTGCAGGTGGCTTGGTAAAGTGTTGCGATGGATCTAGTTTTTCAAGTTTGAGGATTTCACCCACTTTGACCGCTGGCAATAACACATCGTCATCTGACTTGTTTTGACCACGGACTTTGGTGAAACCATCAAATACCAGTGTGCGACCTTTGGCTTTAAGTTCAACACCGTTTGCATCGACTAAAATAGTGGATGACAGGTATTCTGCTGGGGTCATTTGACACGCGACGAATTGACGCCAGATCAGGTCATACAACCGCTGAGCATCACGCTCCACACCCACTAAACTGTCACCTTTTAAAGCCACATTTGATGGACGAATCGCTTCATGGGCTTCTTGTGCACCCGCTTTGTTACCATAGCGGTTCGGCTTAGCAGGCAGATACTTTGCCCCAAACTCTGTCTCAATATGATGACGCACCATATTCACCGCATCGTCGCTCAAAAAGGTCGAGTCGGTACGCATGTAGGTAATAAAACCCGCCTCATACAAACGCTGCGCCAACATCATGGTTTTCTTCACTGAGAAACCCAGACGTGTACTCGCGGCTTGTTGTAAAGTCGAGGTGATATACGGCGCACTCGGATTGACCTTGGTCGGTTTATCCTCACGTGCTGACACTTTGTAATCTGCGTCTTTAATGAGCTTCAGTAAAGCATCGGTATCGGCTTTATTGCGTAATTTTAGGGTTTTACCCGCTTGCTTGACCGCCTCTAAACGAATGTCATCCGTCTGTGATTTGGTATCTGCAAAAACTTGCCAATATTCTTCTGGGACGAACGCACGAATTTCACGTTCACGTTCAACCACCAGTTTCACGGCAACAGACTGAACACGACCAGCAGACAAACCGCGAGCAATTTTTTCCCAAAGTAATGGGGAAATCATAAAGCCAACAACGCGGTCTAAGAAACGACGGGCCTGTTGCGCATTGACTTTATCAATATCAAGACGTGCTGGATGTTTAAAAGCTTCTTGAATGGCATTTTTGGTAATTTCATTAAAAACGACACGTTGGTAACGAGAGTCCGCACCACCAATGACCTCTTTAAGATGCCATGCAATGGCCTCTCCCTCACGGTCCAAGTCCGTTGCGAGATAAACCTCGTCAACCTGCGAAGCAAGCTTTTTCAGTTCAGCAACCACATGCTCTTTGCCTGGAAGCACTTCATAATGAGCTTTCCAGTCATGTTCAGGGTCAACCCCCATACGATTGACCAAGGCATTCTGTGCTTTTTCAGCTTTCTGAGCATCGGTCAGTTTGGTTCGTGTCGCTGGCTTTTTTTCTGCAGTCTTACTTGAGCCACCCGTCGGTAAATCACGAACGTGACCAACGGAAGACTTCACAATGTAATTCGAGCCTAAATATTTATTGATTGTTTTCGCTTTTGCAGGCGACTCCACAATTACTAAAGCACGTTTTTTCCCAGCCTCAGGAGAATCTGCTGTAGTACTTTTGGATGTGGAGCGAGGAGCTTTCGCCATATTAACCGTTAATCCTGTTTCAATGGGTCTGTAAAATTAAAGTTCAGCCAAAGACTGTAAATATGCTTTCATGGCATCTAACTGGGTTGCTCTTAAGTCAGAATGTTCATCCCAATAGATTCCCACGCAGTTTGCTTGCATATCAATAGCATAAATACCCTTTAATTCAATGGGTAAATGTTTAAACTTGTCATCACCTGTAATGAGCTCAAGCTGCTGATCAACAACACGAGCACGCATTAAAGGTAGGCGTGCATCTGGAATCAGGACACTGTAGTACGCCACCATACTGGCACGGTTCTCCGATGCCATCGGTATTTTCGTCCATTCAGGTGCCGCAACTAAACGTGGGTGCAAGCCCATCTTGCGTGCTTTTTCTCGCATCTCCCCCAAAGCTTTTTCTCTTGGACTCACACGAAGTCCAAAAATCGAGCCGAGAACGAACAAGATAATAAATCCAGCAACCCAAATTCCAATATTTTCCATAGCACAACCTTTTTATTCCTTTATTAGAGTTGCATAAGCACAATATAAAACGCAAGTTTGAACGATAAAATTAATTTAAGAACATTTCATGACTATATAAAACTTCATGTCCATTCCAATAAATATAGCCTTTATCAAGCAACTCTTTCAGTAACATACGTACATCTGACTTCGGAAACATTTGCTCAAGCAAATCACGGAGTGCATAAATATCTTTAGGTTTATTGGTTTTGAGCTCACGCAATTTGCGTGCGACCTCAAGCTGTACGGGGTCAATTTGAGCAAAATTTTTAAACAACGCTTGTTGTGCTGACAAAGTTTCCACAACAGGTTCAACAGTATCACTCTCATCATCTTTTTTTAATTGCTGCAATACCTGTTGTAACGTTTTCGGTTCAGTAGCCGAGTCTTGTTTTTCGATATTCAATGCCAACCATTGTTTCAATACTTTTTTGCGGAAACTGATTTGCTCATCATAACGCTTCACAATTTTTAGGTTGATCAGCATACCGACCACTCGTTGGGTCTTTTCAGGTACGAGTTGCAAAATATTACTAATTGAGTTTTTTAAACCATCCAGTGTGGTTGGTTTACCTGACATTTTGCCCAAAGCATCACAATATTTTTTGACCATTTTCAAGTAGGGCTGGTTTTGAATAGTCTCTAAACTTGGAATCAGTCCTTTTACCGTTTGCAAGTCTGTCTGAATTTGGATCAAATGACAACTGATCTGAGAAGACTGCATCAATGCCAACAATAGCTCGGCTGTACTGACAGCAGAAATAAGTTCAACATGCGTCTCAGGTTCAAGTAAAGCCATTAACTGCCCCACAACAACCGCATATTCATATTCTTTTTGTTCGGCTTTTGGCGTTTCTAATACCACCACTTGACCGCTACTGATCCAACTTGCCAATTCAGTTAAATCGGACAATGCATATTCAAATTGACCTTGGCAATTAAACAAATACACAGTTGGATAGTGCTCCATTATTTCGCGCAAAAGCTTTGCCGTAGGAACATTATTTTCAAGATCAAGAAGTACAACTTTTGAAGTCATAGGGCCATTTTTATGGGATACACCAGAAAGCACGTATTAGAGTCGGAACTGCATCAAAGGTCAATTATTTTGGCTCAATTTTTATAACAATGTTATTGCTGTAAATTACAGCCTTATTAAAATTGTCTGTTTCTTTAGAGATAACTAGATAACCTTCTTTTGTTTTAAAAAGTAAAATACTTGGAACAGGCTTGATCTTTTCATCTCCCATTTTTAGATAAACCCAATGTCTAGCATCTGCTTTTTTGAGATTTTCAATATATTTTTCAGCAGTTGTGCCAAATAAAACAATCCACTTTAACCAAACAATTAGCAAACCCAAAGCGACAACTATCCAAAAACTACCCTTTTCATAATGTTTATACCCTTCTTCTATTTGGTATGTATTTTTAATCTGATTTTGCTCCGTTTTCGAGTGTCGATCCAAATATTTGAAAAGTTTAGTAACTATATCTAAAAACCAAATACATGATTTATAAAGCCAATCATTTAACATCCAATTTACAACAACTAAAATTGCTACAATTGGCATTAATAATGATTGCAAAAGCAACAATACCAAACCGTTAAAAAATTTTAGTAAAATTAAATATAAAAAATGAAAAATGCCCAAAATAAAATTAAATGCTTTTGGAAAAAACTCAAAAAAAATAAAGAGTATTATAAAAACACTTACACTATACCCTATGAGACCAGAGTGATTTACAATTAAAAATTGTACTAATAAGCTATAAAAATCAATATCTAAAATAGATATATTGTATTTTAGGCCTTTAGTGAAAGAATCAAAAAATATTAGGCCACTCAACGTTATAGAAACGATAAGAAATGTTGCAAAACAAGTAATGTGACCAATTGCTTCACTAAACTTTTTCAGCATATCTCATCCTTTCTAGTAATGTGGCGGACGATCGGCCATCGGGTCAAATGTCGCAATTCCATCAGACAAATCTGAAGATTCAACACGTTGATACAAAATTTGCATTTGTTTTTTTAAATCAGCAATTTCTAGCCCTTGAATCACCAATTGTTCATTGAGTTGTTCAACTAAATCATCTAAAAATGCAATTCGGACTTGCAAATCTTCAATGGGTGCGGACAATGGCGCTTGATTATCAATATTTTGTTGTTTAGACACTTCAAGTCCTCATTTGAGATTTTTCAGGAAACATTATGGCCTATATTACTTTAAGGGATGTCCAACTTGCGTTTGGTGGACCTGCCTTGCTCGACGGCGCGAACTTTTCATTGGAACGCGGTGAACGAGTGTGTTTAATTGGTCGTAATGGTGAGGGTAAGTCTACTTTACTTAAACTGATCGAGGGAAGTTTATTAGCCGATTCTGGCGAAGTTTCTCTACAAAACGGCATCACCATTTCCATGTTGGCACAAGACGTACCGATGGATTCGGGCAAAGTGGCGGATATCGTGGCAGACGGCGCAGGTGAAGCTGCGGATGTACTCAGAGCATATCATGAAGCCAGTGATGCTTGTGTGCTCGGAGACATGGAAGCGTGTGATCGCATGGGTAACCTACAACACAAACTAGATCAGTTGGATGGCTGGGCTTTAGAAACCAAAGTCAATTCTATTTTAAGTAAAATGGGCCTAGACCCAGATGCTGATTTGGCCGATTTATCGGGTGGTCGTAAGCGTCGTGTGCTGCTTGCTCGTGCACTCCTTACCCAACCCGATGTATTATTACTAGACGAACCAACCAACCATTTGGACGTTGAAAGTATTGAATGGCTCGAAAAGTTTTTACTCGATCAAAATAATTTAACTTTACTGTTCATCTCACATGACCGCTCATTTGTGGATAGCATTGCCACTCGAATTGTTGAACTCGACCGCGGCACTCTGCGCAGCTATGAAGGTAACTACTCACGTTACCTCGAACTGAAAGCACAGCAAATGGAAGCAGAAGAAAAGCAGAATGCACTGTTTGATAAACGCTTAGCTGAAGAAGAAGTTTGGATTCGCCAAGGCATTAAAGCCCGTCGTACGCGTAACGAAGGCCGTGTTCGTGCCTTAAAAGCACTGCGTGAAGAGTCGAAAGCCCGTCGCTTCCAGCAAGGCAAAGTCAGCATGGCGACCCAAGAGGCCAATCGCTCAGGTAAAGTCGTCTTTGAAATTGAGAATTTAAGCGTTCGCTTTGGCAATGATGCACCTATCATCAACGACTTCTCAGCATTGGTGTTACGTGGTGATCGGATTGGTCTGGTAGGTGACAACGGTGTCGGTAAAACCACCCTCATTAAAGCCATTTTAGGTGAGCAACAACACACGGGTACTGTGAAAACCGGTACACAATTGGAAGTGGCTTACTTCGACCAATTACGTAATGCTCTCGACCTTGAAAAATCAGTCAAAGATAACGTATCAGAAGGCTCTGACCATGTCGATGTGAATGGAAACCGTCGTCATATCTACAGCTATTTACAAGATTTCTTGTTCTCACCAGAACGTGCACGCACACCAGTCAAAGCCCTTTCAGGTGGTGAGCGTAACCGTATTCTTTTAGCAAAATTACTACTTAAACCCTCTAACTTAATTGTGATGGACGAACCGACCAATGACTTGGATATGGTGACACTTGAGCTGTTAGAGGAAATGTTGTCCGACTACAAAGGCACCTTACTGCTTATTTCACATGACCGCGCATTTATGGACAATGTCGTGACATCAACGTGGGTGTTTGATGGTAAAGGCAATATTGACGAATATATTGGCGGTTACCAAGACTATTTACAGCAACGCCCAGACCAAACTGTAGTGGATCAGAAAAGTGCGGTGAAAAAGGCTGTGGCAAAAGCCGAAGCTGAGGCAGAGCCTGCGGCATCAAAGAAAGTAAAACTTAGCTATAAAGATCAACGCGCACTCGAACAACTGCCTGCTGAAATGGAAGCATTGGAAAAAGAACAAGTGGAAATTAATGCTGTATTGGCAGATGGTTCACTCTTTATCTCCGATGCAGACAAAGCACTTAAACTGTCTAATCGTTTGAGCGAAATTGATGACTTATTGCTTGAAAAACTTGAACGTTGGGAAGAGCTAGACAACCTAACGAAGTAATTTATTTTTTCTTCAAAAACGCTGCTGAACGCAGCGTTTTTTTATCGAAAAATATATCTACAAATAAAGATCAGATACGAAAATTTAAGTTAGACCCAAGAATTCGCCTTATAATTCAGCACAGTTCTTCAACTTTATTTATCTATCTGGTTTTTGCATGATAATGAACCGAAACCACCTGAGCAATGCACTCTATCTTTTTAAAATACTTGCATGTGCAGTCGTCATTGTCATTTTAGCGCTCTGTTTTGATAGTAATAAAGATACCAATTTCTTTCTATGGGCATCATTGACAGCCTTTTTAACCATTCAAATGGACTCAGGTAAAAAGATTAATTTTAACCAGTTGATAGGGAATTTTATTGGCTCTGCTGTCGGCATCCTGATCTGGCTCGCCATGGATCACTCTGCATTTATTCATAATTTTAGTATTAATTTAGAATATCTTTTTTTAATTACAGGCATTTTTATGACCAGTTTAGTTTGCGTTCTTTTTAGAGAAGGAGCCTATACAGGCATTGCATTATCGAGTTTCTTAATTGTGACGATTTATGATGTCGGGCATCGCACCATAGACGGTGCGCTACTCCGGATTGTTTATTGTTTCATTGGTTGTAGCATTGCATATCTAATTGAGAAATTTTCTGTTTTTCTATTTAAAACCAGCTACAAATAAAGCTGAATGTCCAAAACACCCAAACAACATTAAAATTAATGATTTCTTAAAAAAACGAGATACTTACCATAATACTGAAAGCTTACAATTATTCATTTCAATCGCACTATTTTTCTCTACATTGGCTCCATGATCTTTCCATACAAATCCTTGAATATATACCTATCGAATCTAATCAGATATCGAAACACTCAAAGAGAGAATGATCATGAAAAAAGTAGCATCAATTGTATTAGCAGCATTTACTACCGCAATTTTTGCAGGTTCTGCAATGGCCGCAACTTCTGCACCAAATGAAACTCACAAAGCCACAGAACAAAAAGTAGCCACCCATCAAATCCACAAGAAACAGCAAACAGATCATGCAAAAAAACAGCACGTGGCTAAAACGACAACCAAAAAAGTAGAGGGCCAAACTTCCGCTGCTAAATCATAATCTTCATGAATTCTTTATTCCCTCATTAGTCATTAAAGGCTACTCACGATGTAGCCTTTAATATTGATTCCCTTCCCGACCCATTTCTTCGTTGTTTTAATTTCTATTTTGAAATCTTATAAATTTCTTTTATAATCATAATCTTAGTTAATAAAAATAAATTCTATCAGTACACCTGTCTTTTCAAAACCCACCTATCTAAGTCTCTAAACAATGATTATCCGCAATATTGAATGGCGATGGCGTCGAGCACAGCTTGTCCCTTCATACATGCTTCATGCTAAACTCAGAACATTCTTTTTCAGCACTTATCGCAATTTATGAGTTCTCAGCCAGACTATCAACCCGGTGAATTTCAATGGTCTTTCCTGCAACCTAAATATTGGGGTATCTGGATTGGTATTGTATTCCTTATGATACTGGCAATTCTGCCTTGGGCAATTCAACACCGACTGGCCACCCTCTTAGGCAACCTCAGTTTTAAGTTTCTCAAATCGCGCCAAGACACCACCATTCGTAATCTCGAAGTCTGCTTTCCTGAATGGTCTACCCAAGAAGTGCGTGAAAATGCACGTTTAGTTTTTGTCGACCAAATGCTGGGCGTATTTGAAACGTTGAATGCATGGTATAGCCCAAAATGGTTTACTGGTCGTGTCAGTATTGAAGGTTTAGAGCACATTGAAAAAGCACAAGCAGAAGGTAAAGGTGCACTGCTTTTAGGGACCCATTCGACTTTGCTTGATGCAGGCGGTTACCTTTGTGCACAGTATTTTGAGCCAGATGTGGTCTATCGCCCACAAAATAATCCACTGTTGGATATGCTGATTTACCGCTGCCGTTCCACCATTTACGCAAACCAAATCGACCATGATGACATGCGCGGTTTGGTTCGCAACTTAAAAAATGGCCATGCCATTTGGTACAGTCCAGACCAAGACTTTGGTTTAAAACAAGGCGTGATGGCACCCTTCTTTGGTGTTCCTGCAGCAACGGTTACGGCACATCGTCGCTTATTGAAAATGACCAAGGCTGCGGCTATTCCATTGTATTTTTATCGTGATGGGGACATTCGAAACCCACACTATAAAGTGCTGATTGAACCTGCGGTCGAAAACCTACCTAGCGAAGACGAGCTGGATGACGCAACGCGAGTGAATCAAATTATTGAAAATCAACTCCGCATTGCTCCGACTCAATATATGTGGTTTCACCGCCGCTTTAAAACGCGTCCAAAAGGTTATGAGAAGATTTATTCTAAGAAACGCTAAATATAAAAAGTCATCACCCGAGTTCTGCGTCCTGCAAAACTCGGGTACATGAGGCTGTGCTTTCAATGTTATTCTTGTTTTATTCGGTGGCGTTCCATACCCACATCATATCCATGATGATTTCCATCAGCGTCAACTTCCATACTGGGATGATCCATTCCCGCTCCATGTGCTGATGAGCTTAGAATAAAGCCATACCGAGTGACTCACCATTCGTCAGGTTCCCAAATCCCTGTAAGCCATATCTTACACTGATGAAATCCAAGCACCTGATGTGTTTATTGGTAATCTTTGGCAATTTCATCTGTAACCTGCTTACCTTCTCGTTCTGCTTTCTCAATTCCTTCTTCGATCGCCTCCTGCGCCTCTTGCTCATCGGCTTCGGTCTGTTCCAGCTCTTCTTGTACTTGCTCAAACACCCGACCTGTTTGCAGTACTACATATACGGGGAAATGATCTGAACCAATATGGGGTAAACGCTGCATCTGTACTAAAGCAAAATCCTTACTGTGGAAAACATGATCCAGTGACCAGCGCAGTAAAGGATAGTCAGCATGAAAAGTATTGACGAAATGCCGTCCAACTCTGGGGTCTAGCAGCCCACTAATCCGTTGAAAAAGGCGTGTGGTACGCGACCATGCCACGTCATTCAAATCCCCCATTACAATGCAACTCTCATCCAAATCTTTAATCTGATCACCAACAATCAACAATTCAGCATCACGTAAAGTGGAGTCTTTGGCTTCGGTCGGACTCGGTGGTTTCGGATGTAAGCAATATAGCTGTACTGGCTGACCTGACCTTAGAATGGCTGTGGCATGAATTGAAGGAATTTCATCGCTTAAAATAAACTTAACGTCAATATTTTCAAGCACTAAACGACTATATAAGTGCATGCCATACAAGTTATCCAAAGGCACTGCAACCCGATAGGGATAGTCATTTTCCAGTTCACCCAAGGCTTGTTCCCAATGTCCATCTGACTCTAAAGTCAAAATCAAGTCAGGTTGATGCTGATGAATCTGTTGCAGTAATAAATGGTATTGAGTATTGGGCGTCAGTACATTCGATACAATTAAAGAAATCTGGCGTTCTGGCTGTAACTCTGTTTTGGCAACCGTTTTAACCTGCTTTTTCCATACAAAGGTATAAGGCAACACCATTTTGAGTTGGTACGCCACTGCCGCAATTAATCCCAGAAAAATGACTTCACGTACCCAATTCCAAGGTGCATCCCAAAGCAACATCAAAATAAATGCAATCAGTCCCAATACCAAAATCTGGAGCCGTGGAAAATCTGCACCACGAAACCACCATTCATCACGTGGAATCAGTGACCAGAAGCTTAACCAAATCACAATACATGCCAGCAACTCAACCCAGATCATAAGCAACAACTCTTATATTCTTAATTTTTTGTAGATTCATAAATTAATATCAATTTTGCATGTAACATAAACAAGATATATTGCACAATATAATTGCTGTTTTCATTGTGTAGTGCTTGCAGTTAAGCGCTCTTTTGATACACTCGAATCCCCTTTTAATTTTTAACGCACCGAGGCAAAGTGACATGAAAGTAGGTCTGGTCGGTTGGCGCGGGATGGTTGGTTCCGTCCTTATGCAACGTATGGTTGAAGAGAATGATTTTGCTCATTTTGAGCCATTTTACTTCTCTACCAGTAATGCTGGCGGTGAAGCGCCTGCGTTTGGCGGTAAAACTGCCCCAGCACTTATGGATGCATCAGACATTAACAGTCTGAAGCAAATGGATGTCATTATTACCTGCCAAGGTGGCGACTATACCTCAGAAGTTTTCCCGAAGCTTAAAGCGGAAAACTGGACAGGTTATTGGATTGATGCAGCATCTACACTGCGTATGGAAGATGAAGCCATCATCGTACTTGACCCTGTCAACATGAACGTCATTAAAGATGGTTTAGTGAACGGCACCAAAACATTCGTGGGCGGTAACTGTACTGTTTCACTGATGTTGATGGGCTTAGGTGGTTTATTCCAAAACAATTTAGTGGAATGGGCAACCTCGATGACTTATCAAGCAGCGTCAGGTGCTGGTGCGCAAAACATGCGTGAACTGATCTCTGGTATGGGCTATTTGTACAACAACACCAAAGATTTGTTAGATGACCCACGCTCTCCAATTCTAGACATCGACTCTAAAATTGCGGAATTACAACGTGGCGAAGGTTTCCCTTCTGCTAACTTTGGCGTGCCATTAGCAGGCTCACTCATTCCTTATATCGACAAACAATTAGACAGCGGTCAGTCGAAAGAAGAATGGAAAGGTCAAGTTGAAACCAACAAGATCTTGGGCAACCAGCAAATCGTTCCGATTGACGGTCATTGTGTACGTATTGGCGCGATGCGTTGTCACTCTCAAGCTTTAACCTTAAAGCTGAAGAAAGACGTGCCACTCGATGAAATCGAAGATATGTTACGTCGCGCGAACCAATGGGCAAAAGTGGTTCCAAATACCCGTGAAGCGTCTATGACGGACTTAACACCTGTAGCGGTAACAGGCACATTAACAGTTCCTGTTGGCCGTCTACGTAAATTGAATATGGGCAAAGAGTACTTAGGTGCTTTCACTGTCGGCGATCAATTGCTTTGGGGAGCTGCAGAGCCCTTACGTCGTATGCTCCGCATCCTGATTGACTACAAAAATACTTAAGCATTTACCGCTAAAGTATTAAGCCGATCACACTTGATCGGCTTTTTTTTGTAACCCCGATGTTAACGTTTTACAAATAACACACAACTCGCTAATCTATAATTTTCGCTTTGCGATCTGTGACCGAGCTAAAGATTAAGATGACCGTAAATAACAAATTAAAGATAGCCATTTTAGCCATTATTGCTTCGCAAAATGTGAATGCGATCACTGTCGATCCTATTCAAATTCAGTCTGCACCTGGGGAACTGTTATATGCAGAATTGAACTTTCACGATGCCGATCCAAATACTCCCATTCAAGCCAGTCTAGCCAGCGCAGAAGATTTAATGTCTCTGGGTGTCATGCATCAACCGCCCAGTAATCTGAACTTTTTTACCCGTCGTACCAGTGCCAGTACAGGTGTGATTACAATTACCTCATCTCGCCCATTGACTGATGCAGAACTCAACATTGTGGTCAAAATCAAAGAAGGTAATGCGGCACGACTGCAACATATTAAAACAGCCAATAAACGCTCGACATCACTTCAAGCACGCGCAAATAATAATGAAAAAGCGTTAAAACCTATGGTGATCGTCAATGAAAAAGATATTGCGTTGAACTTACCAGTTAGCACACAGTTTAATAATTTAAAAACAGCAACAGCAGCAACGACAAGCAATACACCGTTGAAGCTCAATGGTCATACACCACCGAGCATGAGTACCACTACAACACCAACACAGGTCATCTCAACAGCTACGACACAAATCGCGACAATTGCACAAGCGCCAACCCAACACATTGAAACCACCACACAAAACAAGAAATCGTCAGATCCTTTGGTGCAAAAGTATGCCAACTCTCTTAAAAAAGCGGAAGCACCGATAGCAACACAAGCTAGCCCTCAACCTGTACCCAATTCAACTCAGGCATCAAGATCTGTACCCTCTACAGCTCAAACATCGAAAACGGTCACACCCAAAGTGGCTGTGACATCAAGCACACCTGCCCACATTGTTCAATCTAATGAATCCTTATGGGGAATTGCATCGCGTATTGCCACAGAACAAAATCGTCCTGTTGGTGAAGTCATGCAACAAATTAAATCCAAGAATGAACATGCATTTATTCAGGGGGATATAAACCGTTTACGTCGTGGTGCAAATCTTAATTTAACGGGTCTACAAACAGCAAAAACAGAGCAAAAAGTCTCCGTTTCTTCACTGCCAAAACATAGCTCACAGCAATCAGGCAAAGCCAAGTATCGCCTCAATCAAGCGGAAATGAGTTTGGTTGCAGAGAAAGAGCAAGATTCAAACAATGGTTCTGCCAAGAAGTCGACAGAAAAAAATCAAACATCGAACGAGTTGTCATTAAAAGTTATGACATCCCGTGAAAAAACCGTTAAATTACAGAGAAACGTAACGCAATTAGAACTGGCACTTAATCAGAAAGATCAGAGAATTCAATTACTAAACGCTCGTCTTGCACAATTGCAACAACAATTGAAAGCACAACAAACTGATAAAAAGCCAACACACTAAAGTGTTATTTTGATTATTTGATTTTGGATGAACTTGCACAACGACAAGTTCGAAAGGGGTAAAACATGCTGATTTATGTGATTCCATTTATCTTACTATTGGTTGTTGCCATAGTCTTAAAAAAGCGTGAGGCGAGTAAAGAAGCAGAGCCAAAAACTCAAAAAGCAGTGGCTGCAAAAAATAAAGCCAAAAAAAATAGCCCGTCTAAAAAAACACCTCAACAAACTCAAGTCGTTGAAGATGTGGTCACTAAAAAAGCCACAACACCTCTTGCAACCGATCTCCGCAATAAAATTGAAGGGCAAATTCGTGATCGCAATTTCTTTTCAGCTGAAGCGCAGATTAACCAAGCATTAAATAAAGACAATTCACAACACGAATTATATTTACTGCTATTGGATATTCACTTACTACAAAAAGATGAATTTGCAATTAGCCAATTGCTGAATCATTTACGCTCTCTGAAACTATATGATATTTTGACGCAAGCAGAAGCCAAAAAATCAGATTATGAACAGTTAAATCAAACAAATACTCCTGACACAATTCAGTTTAAATCAGTTGATATCGTAGCACCTGCATCCCAAAGACCTGTTGTTGAAGCACCAAATACTGCTGATTTCGATGCGCTAATGTCATCAGACAGCACAACAGTGCCTCCTGCACAAAGTATTACCGTTGAACCAGTTCAAGACATTAAACCACTAGATTTTGATACCTCAGCATTCACAACCACAACAACTCAACCCGAACCAGAAACACGTATTGAAGTACCTACTTTAGAATTTGATACTTCCAGCCTAAACACCATAGCAACTGAACCATCTCAACCAATTGGGGAAATTAAGCCCCTTGATTTTGATTCGTTGTCATTGGCCCCCACCCCTGCTCAAACAGAACTTCCTACAGAAGATATCAAACCTTTAGATTTTTCGTTCAATCTCGATGCGCCTTCTACAACAACTGAAGCTGAAACTTCGTTGATTGCGACACCAGATGAGCGTCCTGAATTTACATTTGATTTTTCAAACCAACCCACAACTGAAGCGACAACAGATATTCCTCCTGTTTCTTTCGACACTGTTAGCCCAAATGCAGCAATAGTAGACGAAACACCTGCAGTTATTACGCCAAGCCTCAGTTTTAGTCTTGAGTCTACGATACCTAGCCATAAGACTGAAAGTGATCCTCTAGTACAATCTTTCCCTCAACTGAACGAAGTCAATGAAATACACTTAAACCTTGAATTGGCTGAGCAATACATTCAACTTGGCGCTTTCGAAGCTGCACGTGAAATTTTGGTTGAACAAGAACCAAATTACTCTACGGAGCAACGTCAACAAGTAGAACAGTTGCTGAGTCGCATAGCATCCTAAGCCATTTCGTTTTAAACTAAAGCAGTCATCACCGACTGCTTTTTTTATAATGAAAAAAATTGCGCTTATTTATATGGGTGGAACCTTTGGCTGTATTGGTGAACCTTTACAACCCATGCCTGCCGAAGACTTTATTCCCAAACTTAGCCATGTCTTGCCGATTCATCTCGACATAGAATGTTTTGTTGCACCTGTCATTAAGGACAGTAGTGCATGCACAGCCTCTGATTGGTTATTGTTGATTCAACAGATCCAGCATTTACAGTTGCAGCAGTTCCAACATTTTGTCGTGATTCACGGCACAGACACCTTAAGCTATGCCAGCGCTGTGGCAGCACACTTTATCGCTGACTCAGCTCGTGTGATTTTCACAGGTAGTCAGTACCCATTACTCAATGTACAAGGAACTGACACTCGTGAATTTAGTGATGCCATCAACAATTTGAATTTTGCCTTAGATGCCGTAGTGAAATACCCTATCGGCGTTTATTTAGCATTCCATCAACATTTGTTTCATGCCCAAACCGCTATAAAACGACACACCACTGAACTAGATGCCTTTAGTGGTCTGCCTGCTGAACAATCTATTTCGCACAATTTAAAAGCACATATTGTACAAACACGTGATGTAGAACAATCACAACAGTTCAACTGTCTTAATCTAATGATGCAACCTGTTGGCTTAGAACAGCAAATGCAGAACTTAAGAAACCTCTTAGCGGCCCCACCCCACTTTCTCATTCTACAAGGTTTTGGGACGGGTAATTTAGCCGTGAATGCCGAGTTGACTGCGCTTTTCGATGACCTTTACGCACAAGGCTGTGTTGTTATCTTAAGCACCCAAGTTCCTTTCGGCCGCACTGATCAGCGCTATGCCGTTGCCGCGTGGACAACCCAAGCCAAAATAATTGTCAGTGATTGCCTCGGGCATGCAGATCTGTATGCCAAAGCCCTCAAAATGTATTTACAATACCCCACCGCTGAAGCACGCTTCAGCCATTGGCATGATTTGGGTTAATTTGAGGTACATATGCAACGTTTTGCGATCGGCATTGAATTTTGTGGAACACATTATCGTGGCTGGCAAACTCAGCAAACTGGCGTGATCAGCGTACAAGAGACGATTGAAAAGGTGCTTTCGAAAATTGCCAATGAACCGATTAGTCTACATGGTGCAGGCCGTACCGATGCTGGCGTTCATGCAACCAATATGGTGGCGCATTTTGATAGCTCCGCGCTTCGCTCCGAACGTGGCTGGCTAATGGGCAGCAATAGCCAACTCCCCAAAGATATCTCGATCCAATGGATCAAAGCGATGGATCAAGACTTTCATGCGCGCTTTAAAGCACAAGCACGTCGTTATCGTTATGTGGTCTATAACCATCCGCAGCGACCTGCCCTGATGCATAAACAAGTCACGCATGCTTATTATGCACTAGATGTGGCGAAGATGATGCAAGCTGCGCAAAAGTTTGAAGGCACGCATAACTTTGAAAGCTTTCGTGCTGCAGCATGCCAGTCTAATCAACCTGTACGCCATGTGAGCCATTGTCGCTTAATTCAACATGGTCCATATCTAGTGCTCGACATTCAGGCTGATGGCTTCTTACACCATATGGTCCGCAATATCATGGGCTGCTTACTAGAAATCGGGCAAGGTATGTATGAAGTCGAACATATTGAGGCTATTTTCGCAGCAGAAGACCGTAAAGCTGCTGGCATTACTGCGCCTCCTGATGGACTATATTTTATTCATGCCGACTATCCTGCACAGTTTGAATTACCTAAACAGCCCCTTGGACCGCATTGGCTGAATATGCCAGAATAATTTATTTTTCAATCTCTCCCTAGTCGCTCCTTTTTCAAAGGACATGAGACTCCTCCCTTGATAAAAGGGAGCTTAGGAAGAATTGTTTAACGCTGCTTCCGCTTGCGATATTCCACTGGGGTTTCATTGGTCCAGCGTTTAAACGCACGATAAAAGGTACTTGGCTCTGAAAAACCAGTCAAATATACAATACGTTCTACACTTTCAGCCGTATTGGCCAAGAGCTTTTTCGCCAAACGACAACGGTAATCGGACAAAATCTGTTGAAAGCTAGTATTGGCTTCAGAAAGCTGAGTCCGTAAACGCCTTGGGGTAATACTGAGCTGAGAAGCCACCGTTTCCAATGTGGTCTCCCCGCTCTCAAGAGTTGAACCAATGGCCCGACGCACTTCACCAACCAAGTCATAACGTGCTAATTCTTGAAGTTTTTCAATCGCTAACTGCTCATGCAGTTGCAACAGTTCGGGCTCTGCCTGCCACAAGGGATAAGCCAAAATACTTGGATCAAAATATAAACGCGTTTCTTTTTGCCCCAAACTTACTGGGCATTCATACACCCGAAAATACTCATCATCGGATGCGCCTTTCGTGAAATTAAAATCAATATAGATCGGCTCAAAACGCCCTTCCGTAATGAATTTAAAGAAACGCAAGATACCTGACATTGCACATTCAGAAAAATGTCGATTGACTAAATTTTCAGCCCAAGGCTGTTCACCGTTAGTCAAATAACACCGGTCATCCTCAATCACCAATTTGGCATGAAACGCATCACTAATCAGACGTTGATAAGCCAATGCACGCTTTAAACCTTCACCAAAATTTTCAGATGAAATAAATAAATGTTCAATTACTTGACCACGGTATAAAGGTAGATTTTCTCCCAAATGTAGACCGATATCAGGATCGCGGCTCACCTCTTCAGCCGCCACCCAAAAAGCATATTGAGCGTTCAAAGGCGTACGGTCATTGGTTTCAACTTGGTTTAAAGCCACACCCGCCTTTGTTAAAATTTCTTCTGTTGGCAACCCTGAACGACGAATCGCTTGGTAGCCTAATCGCAATACAACCGATGCATCCGTTAGCTGACCCACGCTAGAACCTTCCTTGTATGTTCTTCATTTATACATAAAACATTAAAATTAGATTAACTTCGATTGACCAAACTGACAACAACTTATGCAGTTTTTTTGTTGAAAATCTTTATTACTCTTGTTCGCTTATTTTACTGACAGATGATCATGCAACCGCCCATTCCGCCTTGTTT
>NZ_DKIK01000002.1:0-8025 GCF_002454215.1 Acinetobacter sp. UBA6720 | reverse complement strand
TCCCAAGCGAAACCTTGAGTAGACAGACGAGCTGGGTCACCGTTGTATTCGTTTACTAGAGACGATTTAACAGAGTTAGCACGAGCTAAAGATAAACGTTCGTTCAATGCACGTGGACCAGTGTTGTCTGTGTGACCTTCGATGCGAGCAGTAGCGTTTGGATATTCAACTAACTTCTCAGCAACTTTAGCGATTTCTGGTTTGTATTGGTCTTTGATATTTGATTTATTTGTATCAAAGAACACACGAAGTTCCATGTTAAGGTCTTCAGTTAACTCTTGCGGTTGTGGTTCAACAGGCACAACAGGCTCAACTGGAGCAACTTCTACTACAGGAGCAGCAGGCTTCAAGTGACCACCAAGAACTACGTTAAGACCAGCAAGTGCTGTGTAGTTCCAGAAATCTTCATCAATGTTGTAAGTAGCACGAGCTTCAGTACGTAGAGATAAAGCGTCGTTTAAGCGCCAGAAAGCACCAAGACCAGCATTACCTAAAGTACCTTCTTCGTCTTTAGCAATACCATCGATGTCATATTTATAGTGACCAGCACCTAAAAGTACGTACGGCTTAATTTTGCTGTCGTAGTTTTTAGTAATCAAATCAGAAGTAGCATAGAAGTTACCATTGATTTGAGTTTGCTTGTATTCAGCACCTGCAACTGATGAACCGTCTACATCACCTTTAACTTGGCTGTATTCAGCTTCGAAACCTAACCATGGAGTCAATTCAACACCAAGAGCAGCACCAACGAATAAATCGTCTTGAAGTTCAGGAGCATCTGTTAAGTGATCAGCAGCACCGTTATTGTGCTGGCTGTCCTGCCAAGTGTAACCAAGCATTAATGGAGTAACAGTTACGCCCGCGTTTGCAGCAGCTAAAGGAGCAGCTACGAGCATTGCTAATGCAATACGACTCATTTTCATGGATTTATCCTCCAGAGATAACAATTGTTTTTCAAGCTAAGCTTAAAATTATTTAACCATTCTGAGATAGGTTTTTTTATACCCCAGTTTTATTTTTAAGCTATTCGCAATGAATCATACAAACACTTTATTTTTTTTCCAAGTGCTTGATAACTTTAATCAAGTAAATTATTGACAAAATTACTTACAATTTCCGTTGTAATTCGGTAATTTTTTACTCAATTTTTAGTTGCGAATCGCTTATTTTCACTTGTCATACATTTTAACAGCTTTTTGAACAAGTTGAGTACTACTAATTATGTATAAAATTTGTTTGATAAACAAAGCTTTAATAAATAAAAAATAATCTTAGAATAAAAAATACGGATAAATACATGTTTTATATCAATAAAAAAGGGATAACTTTGTTTGAACTTGTGATTACCATCACTATTCTTGCCATCATTTGCACACTCGCCCTGCCATATTTTCATCAACACATGGCCTCACAAGAGCGAAGCAAGACGCTGAATATATTAAGAAATAGTATTCAGGCAGCCAAGAATATAGCCAACTTACAACATCAAAATATCACCATTTGTCCAAGTCAAGACCTCGTTCAATGCCAGAATCATCAATGGAACACAGGCTTTATTGTATTTATCGATAATAATAAAAACCGACGAGTAGATCCCACTGAAACCATTATTCGGACAGAACAGCAACAGCTCAAATATGGCAATCTTGATTGGCGAGGCACACTCAACCTTCCATCCTTAAGCTTTAAAGCTGAAAATGGTCTCCCTCTCGGCTCAAATGGAACTTTTTATTATTGCTCTTTGCAAAGCTCAGATCATTTTAAACTGGTCATGAGCAAAATGGGACAGCTCCGAGCCGAACCACTCAATACCTGTAACTAGACCCATGAGTCCATAATCACGTTTTCAGCTTTTCACTCTAAAAAATTTGCATATACTGCTTAAGTTTCCAACAAAACAGATAAGTGATTTCGGAGAAGAAAATGACAGACATCGTGATTGTAAATGGTGCACGTACCGCAATGGGTGGTTTTCAAGGCAGTTTAGCAAGCGTAACTGCGCCTGAACTCGGTGCTGTGACCATCAAAGAAGCGATTGCTCGAGCAGGCTTACAAGCAAACGATGTAGAAGAAGTCATTATGGGCTGTGTTCTACCTGCCGGTTTAAAGCAAGGTCCAGCACGCCAAGCTATGCGCCAAGCTGGTTTACCTGATTCAACAGGTGCCGTAACCATTAATAAGCTCTGTGGTTCTGGTATGAAAGCAGTTATGCAAGCGGCGGACATGATCAAAGCTGGTTCTGCAAATATTGTTGTTGCAGGTGGCATGGAGTCGATGACAAATGCACCTTATATTTTAACCAAAGCGCGTGCGGGCTACCGTATGGGACATGGCGATGTCAAAGACCACATGTTCCTTGATGGTTTAGAAGATGCTGAAACAGGCCGTTTGATGGGTTCTTTTGCACAAGATATGGCCAATACTCGTGGCTATACGCGTGAGCAAATGGATGCCTTCGCGATTCGCTCTTTAGAGCGCGCACAAACAGCGGTCAACGAAGGTTACTTTGCCGATGAAATTGTTCCTGTAACCGTTTCAACGCGTAAAGGCGATGTAGTTGTAGATAAAGATGAACAACCGTTCAATGCCAACATTGCAAAAATTCCAAGCCTTCGCCCTGCTTTTGCTAAAGACGGCACCATCACTGCGGCAAATGCAAGTTCAATCTCGGATGGTGCATCGGCATTGGTTTTAACTTCAGCAGAAAATGCATCGAACAAAGGTTTAGCACCATTAGCAAAAATTGTGGCTTATGCATCGAACTCACAACATCCATCAGAATTCACCATTGCACCCGTCGGTGCAATTGAAAAAGTACTGAAAAAAACGGGGTGGGATGCACAAGAGGTCGACCTTTGGGAAATCAATGAAGCTTTTGCAATGGTGACCATGTGTCCAATAGATGACTTCAAGCTTGATCCTGCAAAAGTGAACATCAATGGTGGAGCTTGCGCACTGGGTCACCCTGTCGGTTCAACAGGCTCACGTATTATCCTCACTTTAATTCATGCACTTAAACGCACAGGTGGTCAAAAAGGGATTGCAGCACTATGCATCGGCGGCGGTGAAGCGACTGCTGTCGCGATTGAATTACTTTAAGATGCAAGCAACCTTCTTTTATTGACATATTTTATACAATAAAAGATTGAATGATTAGCTGATATAAAAGCGACATTTATGAGAATCCTTCGACTTCGGGGGATTTTCTATTACAAGATTGTATTATGGTCGATCTCAACGACTTGTTAAAATAACGACGAAAAAAAACAACAAGGATAAGACAATGCAACTGAATCACTACCTCAACTTTGACGGTCAAACCGAAGCCGCTTTTAATTTTTACAAATCTGTCTTTGGTGGAGAGTTTGCAACGTTCATGCGTTATGGAGATTTACCTTCAGATGAAAGTTCAGTCACCCTTTCCAAAGCTGACCAACAAAAAATCATGCATGTTTCATTACCGATTAACGAAACAACAGTGCTTATGGCATCCGACACGAATGATCAGTTTTGTGCTCAAAGCAATACTGTATTTACAGTAGGTAATAACCATTATATTTCGATCAATTTGGAAGCCCATGAGCAAGCCGATGCAAAACGTTTATTTGATGCACTTTCAATCAATGGAAAAATAGAGATGCCTCTAGAGAAAACCTTTTGGGGTGCACTCTATGGCGCATTTACTGATCAGTTTGGAATTAAATGGATGGTGAATTGCCAACTAGATGGATAATTGCATATTTGTAATAATGCAATCTCAAATTGATATTACATTATTATTTCTCTATTTATATGTTTTCTAATATTTTACGAACTCCAATATCTTCAAAAATCTCAGGGTATTGTTTCATAAAAGTTGGTAAATGTTGTTTCACTTCATTTTTCTGAAGTACAGTCCATCTCGGTGGATAGGTTTCATAACTAAGAAATTGTAGACGACACCGTAAATGATAGTAAAAGCTCTGCTGATCTTTCTCAGTTTCTATAAATTTTTGCTGCGTAACAAACCAATAAAGCTGATCCCATAAACTATAACCTTGCGTTAAGTCTAATTTTTGCTGAAATGACAAACTTCCTTCGACTAAGCATAAATACTGTTTTAATTCATCTAAAGTAGGCTGGGTATCACAATATCCTTTTGCTTTAATAAATTGAGATGGTGACACTATTTGTTGAGTAGAATGAAAATATTCTAAATATTGATTTAGTTTGATATTTTTTTGTTTCAATGCAAATAAGACCAATGCATTTGCAACTTTTTGAGATTCCATTTTTTCAATAATATGAAAAAAATGAGGTAAATCACCTTTCCATAGAATCCATTGAAAAGCTCTAATTTTCAGCTGTTGTCGGTTTAAACTATCAATAGAATATTGAGTAAAATATTCTTTAAAATCAAATTGACATTGCCTTAAAGCAAAATATGCATAATCCATTATAGATAAATAATGACTGTGCCAAAGCTTAATTAAATCATCCGTTGTTAAAACACCTCTATGATACAAGACATCAAATAAACAATACTGCACATCTCGAAATTTTGAAGTTTGGAGTTCAACCCAAAGATCCTGATTTGATTGAGTTTGAATAATAAAATCAAGCCAAAACTTACGGACTATTTGGTCTTTCGCAACTTTGCATAATTCAATCAAGTAATCATGTTCAACCCATTGGTATTTTTTGATATAAACCAACAAAATACGAGGAAGTTCTCCTTGTAATGAAATCAAGGTGTCTTGCAAATAACTTTTATTATTAGCAACCTCTTTCAATAATAATTCTTCAACTTCAGTAACAACGCGTATTCGCTTTTGTATCGCCGCAATATCTAAAAAATAATCAACACAGAGCCGACTAAATTCAGGCCTTTCACTCCACCGTTGCAAGTGTATAGCTGCCAACTTTTGGTTAATTGGAACATAGTCACTTAACCGAAATAATAAAGCTGGAAAAAGTGCAGTCTCATAACAGTCTTGCAGTTGTTCTAATGTACTCTGACGTATATACCCATCATAACTTCTAAGCTGCCAAAGCAATTCATCTAAAGAACTTTCTTCAAGATTTTCATTTTTTATTTTTGGCATAATTACATAAGAAGATTGTTCTTCTAAACATTCAACGGACTGCTTTTCAAATACATTAGATGCATTTATATGTTGCTCAGACAAACCAAAGAGCTTTTTTAAAAAGTTTAACATTTTATTTTTTAATGAAAGAATTTTATTTTTATAACAAATTATGAAATAGCTGTCATTCACTGTCGATTATCAAACATCAATATTTGAGAATTGCGCAATAATAGTGAGCCCCACAGTAATAAAACCGATACCAAGCCATCCTGCTAGATCTATGTTTTGTCCTAAAAATGTCTTGGCCAGTAGTGCAGTGGCGATGACACCAATACCAGACCACAGCACATATAAAATGCCTGCTTGCATAAATTTTAAAGCATAGGCAGCGCATGCAAAAGAAATCATGTACAGCACTAGCGCAATGCCTTGATCCAATTTATTGACCAAGCCATTGCCTTTTGCAGAGTAAAAAGTCGAAAGTACATCTGTAGCAATAGCGATGAGTAGCCAAATAACACCAGGATTAATCTTTGCAAAGAGTGCCATCATGTCAAATTTTCCTGCTTTTTTTCTTCAATTTGTTCATCAAAAATGCTGCGTATAAATACAAAAAAGCTGGACTAAAGTCCAGCTTTTCAATGCTTGCCTAAAAATTTAAGCGCCTGTTTGATAACTGGCTTGAGCAACGGCTGTTGATGCTTGATACGGATTTCTAAAATCATTTAAACCCGCTGCTGCTTCAAGAATGTCTTTGCCTTCTTTAACAACAAAGGTATCAAAGCCTGAACGTTTCATGTAGTTCAAGACATCTTTAAACACATCACCTGTTGCGCGTAGTTCACCTTGGAAACCTTGGCGACGTAATAGCGCTGCAAATGAATAGCCACGACCATCGTTAAAACCAGCAAAATCAATAAATATGGCATCTAGCTGATCTAAAGGGAACTCATGCGTTTCAGGTGAAGCATCGACTGTCACCAGTAGTGCTTTTTTACCCGAAACTTGAGCCAATTGATCTAACTGCTCAACCGTTAAAACCACATCACCTTGTGGTAAAACACCACCTTCACCAATCACTTGGTAAGTGTTGTCGGCAATCGTGCCATCTTTAGAGAGGACTTGTAGTGCTGTATTAAGCATATGCACGCTCCTTAAAGGGTTGGATGCCCACACGGCGATAAGTTTCAATGAATTCTTCACCCTCATTTCGAAGGTCAAGATAGGTATTTAAAATTTCTTCAACGATGTCTGGTACCACTTCAGCTGCAAATGATGGGCCTAAGATATCGCCAATCGAAGCATCATGGTCTGCATTACCACCCAAAGTGATTTGGTAGAACTCAGCACCTTTTTTGTCTACACCTAAAATACCAATGTTGCCCACATGGTGATGACCACATGCATTCATACAACCTGAAATATTCAGATCCAGTTTGCCGAGGTTATAAATGGTATCTAAGTCATCAAAACGACGTGAAATCGCTTCAGAAATAGGAATTGATTTTGCATTTGCCAATGAACAGAAGTCACCGCCTGGGCAGCAGATAATATCTGTTAAGAAACCAATGTGCGCACGTGCTAGATTGTTTTTCTCAAGAATAGTCCAAAGCTCAAACAAATCTTTCTGAGGCACATCGACCAAAGAAATATTTTGCTCATGCGTGGTCCGCAATTCACCAAAGGTGTATTTGTCTGCAAGATCTGCAATCAAATTCATTTCTTCCGTGGTCACGTCACCCGGTGCAATACCTGTACGCTTCAACGAAATCGTTACAATACGGTAGCCCTTCACTTTGTGAGCATTGGTATTGATATTGAACCACTGTTTGAATTTTGGATGCGTAGCAAACTGTTCAGAAAAATCTTCATCTGCATAATCTTGATAATCAAACGGTATAAATTCTTCGTCTAATTTCTGCAAAATTTCAGGCTGAATCTTTAAAGTTTTAATGGTATGCGCAAACTCAGCTTCGACTTTTTCAGCAAAGACTTGAGGAGTTAACGCTTTCACTAAAATTTTAATACGTGCTTTGTATTTGTTATCACGGCGACCGTGTAAGTTATAAACACGTAGTACGGCTTCTAAATAAGCAATCAGGTCTTCACGTGGCAAGAAATCACGAATGAAACTACCAATTACAGGGGTACGACCTAAGCCACCACCGACTTTAATTTTATAGCCGATCTCACCCGCTTCATTTTTAACGATATACACCCCAATATCATGGAATGAGGTCGCTGCACGATCGGTTTCTTCAAGTGCTGATACAGCAATCTTGAACTTACGTGGCAAGAAAGCAAATTCTGGGTGGAAGGTTGACCATTGACGGATCAATTCACAGGTAGGACGTGGGTCAGCTACTTCACCAGCAACCACACCCGCATATTGGTCTGTAGTCGTGTTACGAATACAGTTACCCGAAGTTTGGATCGCATGCATTTGTACCGAAGCAAGCTCTTGAAGCATGTCTGGAACATTTTCTAGCGCAGGCCAGTTAAACTGAATATTCTGACGGGTTGAAACGTGTGCATAACCACGGTCAAACTCAGTTGCAAGTTCTGCAACTTTGCGCAATTGCGTTGAGTTCATTAAGCCATAAGGCACAGCAATACGTAACATTGGCGCATAGCGTTGTACATAGAGACCGTTTTGAAGACGTAATGGGCGGTACTCATCTTCAGTGAGTTTTCCAGCTAAATAACGTTCCGTTTGGTCACGGAACTGTGCAACACGTTCATTGATCAGTTGCTGATCGAAATCAGTATATAAATACATGGCGTACAGCTAGTAGTTTCATTATAACGGCTGACAGCATAACGAGATTTAAACTATCAACAAAATGCGTTTTTTACATATTTCATAGCTGTTTTATTGATAAGGATAAGTAGATGCACGGTTTGTCCCTAATCCTAAAGGTTTTTTCTGATTAAAGTATTTTTTATTAGATACTTA
>NZ_DKIK01000191.1:0-6937 GCF_002454215.1 Acinetobacter sp. UBA6720 | reverse complement strand
CTCGATGCACAACTTGCTGCAATTGACGCAGTGCGTGTAGGCAACTCGTATAAAGAACCACATAATGTTGCTGTGCGCATCTCTAGTCCAAGGTCTACTTGATCTGGGGATTATGCAAGGTGATATTGAAGAGATTATCCAAAAGGAAAGTTTCCGTCAGTTTTATATGCATGGCACAGGACACTGGCTCGGTATGGACGTTCACGATGTGGGTTCATATAAACAAGAAGGTGTGTGGCGTGCCTATGAAGAAGGTATGGTGGTGACGGTTGAACCGGGCTTGTACATTGCACCTGATGATGAGACTGTCGATGCGAAATGGCGTGGCATTGGTATTCGTATTGAAGATGACATCGTAGCAACCCAAAACGGTCCACTGAATTTGACTGTGAAAGTGGTGAAGTCGGTAGAAGAGATAGAAGCGTTAATGGCACGATAAATATCATTTACTGTATAAAAGCCGATCATGAGATCGGCTTTTATTTTTTATAAGATGATCTCCAAATGGATGTCGCGTATCAATCCATTGTCATCCGATCATCACGAATTTTGTGATCAATTGAATGAGTTACAAAAGTACGGTAAAGCTATATGTGAGCCAACACAGCTTAATTTACTGCATTGTGACTATATTGGTCGAAATATCCTTGCAGACAGTGAAAATCGGATTTCGGGTATTATAGACTTTGACGCTGCCCGTATTGGAGATGCGGTCTACGATTTAGCGAAAATTGTTTGGGTGGATATAGATTTCTCTGATCTGGAATTGCGAAATGCTTTTTTAGAAGGTTGGGAATATACATATAAACAGACAGTGCCTAAAATGAAATTTCTATTCTATGTGGGTATTCAATGTCTTGCAGCAATCGCTTGGACAGATAAAAATCCGTCTATTGACGGAACTAATACTATTTTCCGTGCTTCCGCAATTCGGACGCTTAGGATTGTGTTAACGGAGCTAGATGCACTTTAACTAGGTTCTAGCACTCTCGTTTCGTATAACGCTATTTTGTTAAATGGGATCTTTTAAGCTATCAAAACTAGCCATTAGGATTTAATATCTAAATCAATAAATGCATATTCGATATAGAATTTAGGCTTATGAAAATAAAAGGTTTTCTTTTAAATCAGAATCCAATTTTTTTTGAGGGGAATCCATATATTTTTAAAAATTCTCCTACAATAAGAATAGAAAAACTTTGGAGTATGTGTAATAGAAATTTTAGTGAAGTTGTTAACAAAAACTATCCTAAAGTAATTCAATCTGTTTTTTCTAAATATAAAGTCAAAGAACAGACACATTCACTTAATTCTACTGGAAGAATATTAGAGTTTGATATTTCATGCTCTATGTATGATTGCTTGGCATATGAAGAAACTAAAGGGTTCTTCGATGAGTGCGATTGCCCACCTCCAGAATTTTGGATTGCTTACATTGACGGTAAATTATTTTCTTATATTCCAAAAGAATACTTACATATAGCAAATTTAGGTGTAGGTATATCTATGAGCGGAAGCTTGCAATGGGTCCAAACATTAGTAGATTAAACTTTATTCTTTTATAAGATTTCCTAAAATTAACATAATACGCCTTATACGCAATTCTTAAAATTATATTTTAAATTCAAATACTTGCTTTCTATTAAAGAGGTCAATCTGAATTGGTTGGGCTTTTTAGTGGTTATTTACGTTACACGCTTATTATGAGGTCAAAGCTCCACATTTCTTATAAGTCTGTTTAAACAGTGCGCAGAACAAGTTTTGATGGAAATCAAAAAGACTGTCTTTTCTAAATCATGGCAGAGCACTTTACGCTGAAAGTACGCAAAAACATCCATTTCATTATAAAAAAGAAAATCTTTGATGTAATATAAATCCATTAAAACTTATAGGTATTTGAAGTTTTTGACTTTAGGTACGCCATAAAAAGGATAGAAGCATGCAACAAGAAGTCATCATAGTTGGTGGTGGTATGGTCGGACTCAGTCTGGCGTTGATGTTAGCCAAACAAAACATTGCGGTGAAGCTTTTAGAAGCGATCAAATACCCAAATTATGATGATGTAAACCTTGTGCCATACCATTCTAGCTTTGATGCAAGAAACAGCGCACTTTCACGTCGTACAGTCCAAATTTACCAAGAACTGGGCTTATGGAGTGCGTTACAAGAACATGCAACGCCTATTTTAGAAGTAAATATCACCGAACAAGGCAGCTTTGGTAAGGCGCGTCTTAAAGCTGAACAAGAAAAAGTCGAAAGCTTCGGGCAAGTCATCGAAAACGCATGGCTTGGTCGTGTACTACTGACGGAGGTTCAAAAACAGCCACTCATTGAGCTGATTGATGGTGTACAAGTCACTCAACTGACACAAGATGCTGATTTGGCGTACATTGAAGCAAACCGTGGAGAAGATGAACTTTCAATGCAAGCAAAACTCATTATTGCTGCAGATGGACGTGATTCATTCTGCCGTAAAGCTTTAGGAATAGGCGCTTCAGAACATGACTATGACCAAGTCGCTATTGTGACTACCGTACAAACCTCAAAACCGCACAACCATGTGGGTTTCGAGCGCTTTAGTAGTTTAGGGCCATTGGCATTGTTACCGCTTCCGGGTGAATACCGTCGTTCTGTGGTGTGGCCTGTGCAAAAGGGTACTGAAGGGGAATGGTTGGGCGATGAAAATGACCAACACTTTTTAAATGCCTTACAAGAAACCTATGGCGATCGTGCAGGTAAATTCCAAAAAACAGGTAAGCGTTTTAGTTTTCCATTATCACAAGTACTAGCAGAAAAACAGGCCGCAGGACGGGTGGTGTTAATGGGCAATGCCGCGCATACCATTCACCCCGTTGCAGGGCAAGGTTTTAACCTATGTATGCGTGATGCGCACGTCTTGGTCCGTTATTTAACGGAACAAAGTGCGCAAGATGCAGACTTGGGTGATGCAACGATGTTGCAATCCTATGAAGCTTCACGTTTGACTGACCAACAGCGTGTAATTAAGTTCTGCGATTCGGTAGTGCGTGGTTTTAGCAACAGCAACCCGATCTTAAAATTTATTCGAAACACGGGGCTGGTCGCATTTGATACAATTCCAGGCATTAAACCGCTAGTAGCTAACTATGCCATGGGGCTAAAAGCATGAGCCAAGTTCAAGCTGATATTTTAGATGTGGTGATCATCGGTGGTGGTTTAGTTGGCGGACTGACAGCCTTACTTTTAGCACAGGGTGGTGTGCAAGCGACAGTACTAGATGCTGCGCCTATTTTAGATGAACAAAAAACGCTAAGCATTGCCAACCCACGTGTTTTGGCACTCAGTCAAGCAACGATACATTTGCTTAAAACCATTGATGTTTGGGATAAAATTGCCCGCCAGATGCCCTATAGCGGCATGCAGGTGTGGAATAAAAATGGCTATGGTGAAATTAACTTTGGTCATGCGTCCCAGCAGGAACCACAAGGCGAACAAGCTCTCGGTTCTATGGTCGAGCCAAGTTTGCTCAATTTAGCGATTCAACAGCAGATGCTTACTATACTCAATGATTACCGCACCCAAGTTAAAGTTGCCCGTGTCGAAGAAGGTGTTGGGTTATGGTATATCCATTTAGCCGATGGCACGGTGCTAAAAACCAAACTGGTGATTGGCGCAGATGGTGCAAACTCTTTTGTACGAGAGCAAGCATTTATTGATATTGATGTACTCGACTACAAACAAGCAGGCTTGAGTTGTGCCATTCGGACGGCACAGCCACATCAATATGTTGCACGTCAGATTTTCTTAGAAACTGGCCCTTTGGCATTTTTACCGATGGCGAGTTTAAAACCAGAGCAAGCAGGACATTGGCAGTCGATCGTATGGACGTTACCTGATGACTATGCAGAAGAATATGCAGCCCTTTCAGATGCTGAATTTACCGAGCTGTTAACGCGAGAAAGTCACCACATGTTAGGCGAAGTGTTGGAAGCGACACCGCGTGCTACTTTCCCACTCAAAGCACGTGCTGCACAACAATATGTTAAAGCGGGTTTGGCTTTAATTGGTGATGCGGCTCATGTGATTCATCCGTTGGCGGGACAGGGGGTGAATATCGGTTGTCTTGATGCAGCTGTACTATGTGATGCATTACTACATGATCTAGCACGTGGCGTATGGGCAAATGAGCAAACATTGAAGCGTTATGAACACCGCCGTAAAGGACAAAATGATGCCATGATGCATAGCATGTCTGCGATTGGTTGGATGGAAACTACACAACTCTTTCCCGTAGTGTGGGCACGAAACTTTGGTTTGAAACAGGTTGAAAAATTGCCTGTATTAAAAGATGCTTTTATGACACAGGCCAATGGTTTAGGGTTGCTCAAAGAGACGCGTTATGCTGTCTAAGACGGGAAGTGTTATTTTTTAGCCAGTCGTAAAATAAGATTACGATTTTGATTAAAAAAGATACGATTTTCTGTTGAATAAGACTATGCGAAAGGCTGAGAGCTTGTTAAATTTCAACATAATTGAAAACCAGTAATACATTGGAACCTTAAAGGTCATTTGTGGGGAGATTAAGATGACTGATTCAAATGATTATGATGATGTAGAAGACTCAGCGGTTGATGAGGACGAAGCACAAGCCGCTGAAAAGGGCGCATCAGATTCTTCTGAAAATGCAGCAAGTGATGGTGATGTTGCCGAAGCTGAGACACTCACTGTGACTGCGAAATTGAAACAGCGCCAAGCGCTAGAAGATGAAGTGGCTGCTTTTCTCGCACGTGGTGGTCGTATCACAGAAGTGCCAGCAGATGAGTCTGCAAAAGATTGATGTTTATAAAACACCACCAACGTGGTGTTTTTTTATGGTCTGCTTAAAGTTTCGTGCATCAATTACAATACGTGCAATCAATTTTGTACAGTCGTCAGTTGCCTCTATTCGACTAACTGTTGATTAGCTTTTATATAAGTAAATGATGCCTGTGATGATTGAGCCAACGGTTGCTAATAGCATATCTTTGTGAGCATCCCACATGTCACCTTGCTGGCCATTATAATTTTCAGCATCTTCAGGTGATAAGCCCATCGCAATCAGCCATTCAATCCATTCATAAATCAGACTGCTTGCCATCACAAACTGAATCACCAAAAGGAATAGTGTCAGTTTTGAAAGTTGCGGTAACCAGACTTGAAATACACGATAGAAAAATGGGTAGAGCAGTAGACCGTATGCTAAATGTACAAAGCGATCATACATATTACGTGTCCAACCTAAACTCTGGTTGAGGTCAAGGTTTAAGTATTGGATCGACCATTCATTATAGGGTACATAAGAATACAGATAATGTGCGCCAAGTATATGAATCAGCAAAAAAACAATATACAGCACAAAACTCATCAAGCTGAGTCCGAGTTTATACAGACAAATGATCAGCGTAATTAGCATGAACACAGTTCCGACCTGATGCAAGATATAAGAGCTGAGTTCAAGCGGGTGGATTGAAGCCAAAGCCACTGCTAAACAAAGCAGGATGAGACAGATCCAATGTGGCCTTTCCAGTTGATCGTTGATGGGATTTTCTATGGTTGATGTTTTCAGTATGGTTGTCATCTTTTTATTTTTTCAATGAGATGTGTGCAATATGCTTGTTTGTATTATAAATAAAAAAGCGAAGCCTAAGCTTCGCTTTTTTTAATTTCTAAAAGTTAGATTTTAGAAATTAAGTCCGCAACTTGTTTTGCTTGTTCAGCTGCATTACCTGTATAGGTTGCAGGCGTCATTTCCGCTAAACGTGCACGGTCAGCAGCAGGAACAGCTTCAAGTTCATTACCATTAACGAAGTCAACCATCATGTCACGCGTCATCGCTTGACCACGTGTTAATGCTTTTAATTTTTCGTATGGCTTTTCAACGTTGTAACGACGCATAACGGTTTGAATTGGTTCAGCTAGAACTTCTTGCGCATTGTTCAAGTCTTCGTCAATACGTGCAGCATTCAGTTCAAGTTTACCAATGCCTTTTGAACATGCTTCAAAAGCAATCAAGCTTTGTGCAAAACCAACACCCATGTTACGTAGTACAGTTGAGTCCGTTAGGTCACGCTGCCAACGAGAAATTGGCAGTTTTTCACCTAAGTGAGCCAATACTGCATTGGCTAAGCCTAAGTTACCTTCTGAGTTTTCAAAGTCAATTGGGTTCACTTTGTGTGGCATTGTTGAAGAACCCACTTCACCGTCTTTTAGTTTTTGCTTGAAGAAACCTAAAGAGATGTAGCCCCAAACGTCACGGTTAAAGTCGATCAAAATCGTATTGAAACGACGTAAAGCATCAAACAGTTCCGCCATGTAGTCATGTGGTTCGATTTGAGTGGTGTATGGGTTAAAGCTTAGACCTAAAGACTCAACGAATGCTTGTGAGTGCGCAGGCCAGTTAATGTCTGGGTAAGCAGAAAGGTGAGCGTTATAGTTACCTACCGCACCGTTAATTTTGCCTAAAAGTTCAACTTGTTTGAATTGTTTGATTTGGCGTGCAAGACGATATGCTACGTTCGCCATTTCTTTACCCAAAGTGGTTGGGCTTGCAGTCTGACCATGTGTACGAGACAACATAGGTTGGTCAGCATGCTTTTCAGACAATGCTACGATTGAGTCAATGATTTGCTGCATAGAGGCAACCAATACATCACGACCACTTTTCAGCATTAGTGCATGAGACAAGTTGTTGATGTCTTCAGATGTACATGCAAAGTGAATGAATTCACCTGCATTTTTAAGTTCTTCGATGCCTTCAATTTTTTCTTTCAGGAAGTATTCAACCGCTTTTACATCGTGATTTGTAGTGCGTTCGATTTCTTTGATACGATTTGCATCGCTTTCAGAAAAATCAGCAACAATTGCATCAAGTGCAGTATTGGTTGCAGCGCTAAATGCAGGCACTTCAGTGATTTCTGGA
>NZ_DKIK01000164.1:0-15726 GCF_002454215.1 Acinetobacter sp. UBA6720 | reverse complement strand
CTGCCCATCAACCGCTTTGTTCAAGTTGATTGGTTGAAGATCAACATCTAAACTCGAAGAGTTCACAGAAGCAGTGTCCACGTTGTAGCTTAATGTAGCCTCTTGCAGTACGCGCTTATTTTGCATCAATGTGGCATTCAGCTTTTTAGAGTTTGAGTCAAGAAGCTGCTTTGCAGGAATAGCTGCACTAAACCCCCCTTCCTTGTCTAACTTTGCATCAAAACTTTGACCATCTAAGTTCAATTGAATACTCTGGTTTTCAGCCAGTGTCGCAAGGTATTGACCTCGCACCACAATGCTTCCTTCAGCCTCTCGTTGATTAATCACATTATCAGCCGTGATCGGAAGCAACAGCAATGCCGTAGATGCAGCTGTTTGGCTGATATATGGCAATGTGACCGAAATAGGCTGTGAAGTACCATTCTGAAAACTTGCGGTTGCAGTTAGACTTTCATTTGCCTGAAGCTGCTTAACAGGAACCTTAATTTTCCATGCACCTGTCTCATCCGCTTGGGCTGTGAAACTTTGCTCACCGACATGAATCACCACATCATTTAAAGGCTGGCCTGATTTGACCAAACCAATAAAGATAAGATTGGTCGAACTGGCCAAGATTGCTCCGACAAACATCAATTTCATGATGTTCATGCGCTGCGCCAATAGTCCTCCTAAAAAGCCACCAACCAAACTAAAAATCACCCCATACACTTTTACAGCTTCAGCAATCTGCTCTTTGGTGAAATTTAAGTCTTGATAAAAGACATTCGAGATCACACCTGCAATGATGTCGGAAATACGATAAAAGCCAATCAACAATAGCAATACCAACGCCAACTTTACGCCATAACGCTTGAAAAAGTCGGCAACAGGATTGACCCATGTTTCATAGGCCATTTGTTTGTTCACAGCGCCCATTTTTACTAGGCTTGAACCCACAAAGAAAGCCACAGCACCAGAGCCAATAAAACGTATAGCTTCAAAACAAAACAGTGCAAAACTATCTTTGATCGACCAAAGCTGAATCAACATTTCTGTAAGCTTGCCAGAGTAAATATAACTCAGTACAAAACTCACCACAGACACAAAGAAAACCGCCACCAAACGGTAATAATCGACCCGTTTATATTCTTTACGCACCCGATCCACTTGTGGTTCACGTATACATAAAGTGGTTACAATCCCGACCAGCATGACCGCAGCCATTGCCAAATAGGTCCACTTCCACGCCTCATAAATATAGTTGCCTTTGGCTGTACCCAAATAAGCCGCTAAAAATAACGCACCCGCGCCCGCAACGATCATGCCGATGCGGTAGCCTGCGTTATAAGTCGAAGCCAATACCGTTTGCATTTGCGTTTCTGCTAGCTCAATACGATAGGCATCAATCACAATATCTTGTGTTGCAGCAGAAAAACCTAAAAGCACAGCACCCGCAGCCATTTGGTAAAGATAGCTCTGACCAAGAGATGGATCTGAAAAGGCCATAATACAAATCGCACAAATAATTAAAATTTGTGCGATTAATAACCATGCACGGCGACGTCCTAACAGTTTAGTCAGCCCTGGTACGGGTAACTCATCTATCAAAGGTGCCCAAACAAATTTGAAGGAATAACCCAACGCTGCCCAACTAAAAAAAGTCACAGCACTTTTATCAATACCTGCTTCACCTAACCATAATGATAAGCTAGAGAAAATTAACAGGATTGGGATACCTGCTGAGAAACCCAAAAACAGCATGATCAACGCACGGCGATCTAAAAATGCAGTAAAAGCGGATTTCCATCCTGAAGATTGTGTTGTCATTACATTTTTGTTGTCTTAAAACCAATGTTGCTATTCAAACCCTTAATACAATTTGTTTCAACCTGATTTATAAAATCAATGTTCTATTTTTGTCGACAAAGACTGCGACTTTGCTTGATCTTTTACCCTAAACCTGTATACCTTTAAGTTTCTAACGCAATCTTTAGTTTCGGATTTCAAAGTGACCCAAAAACACGATCAAATGAACTCTTCTTTATCTGCAAATATCCAATTAAATCCCCCAGAAACTCTAGAAAACAACCTTAGTTCAGCATTTGACCAACCCGAAATTCAAACGACTTTAGCAAAGACTCAACTTCAAGCAGAGCAACTGACGCATAGCCCTACTCTGGATAAGATTCCAGCCTCAACGCGTCGTATTAAACCGCTCAATAATTTTTTAGGGCAAGACCGCGCACGTGCTTCAGTTGAAGCAGGCATTTCCTTACCTTATTCTGGCTATAACATCTTTGCCGTAGGTACAGCTGGCTTGGGCAAGCGCACCATGGTCAAGCGTTTACTACAGCAACACGCCAAGAATATGCCGACACCGAACGATTGGGTTTACGTCTATAATTTTAAAAGTCCACGTCAACCGATTGCTTTAGAGCTCCCTGCAGGTCAGGCGGTAAAATTTCAAACCATGTTGCATCAAACATGGCAAACCACACTAAAACAACTTGAACGTCGTTTTACTGCTGAAACCTACCACAACCGTATAGAAGCCATTCGCCAACAAACGGGTGATGTTCAGCAACAAGCTTTGATTGAACTGACCAAAGAAGGTGAAGAGCTCGATCTGAAACTGGTGTCTCGCAATGATGAGCACTGCTTTATTCCTGTCCAATATGTAGACGATAAAGTCTTAGAAATGACACAAGCTGACATTAACGCACTCAGCTCTAAAGAACGCTCTGAAATTAATGCCAATATCCGCCATATGGATAAAAAACTTGAACGTTTGGGTATGCATTTAGGTGACTTGGAAGATGATGCCCGCGATAAAGTTCAAGTATTAAACCGTGATATTGCCAAGCAAGTTTTATTGCCTAAAGTCGAACAGTTACTCACTAAGTTTGCTGAAGTTGAAGGCTTAAAAGACTATTTAAAACATTATGCCGAAGATATTATTAACAATGTTGAAATAGTCTTAGAACAAGAGGAAGACGATTTTAGCCCAGGTCTATTCAGCCGTATTCCCTCACGTTACCAAGCCAACGTCATTGTGTCGCATAAGCCTAATGCTGGCGCACCGGTTATTTTTGAAGATTTCCCAACTCATTACAATTTACTTGGTCACGTAGAGCAACTGACTCAACATGGCACCATTACTACAGACTTTACCTTAATCCGCCCGGGTACATTGCATAAAGCCAATGGTGGTTTCTTAATGCTCGAAGCAGAACAACTGCTTGAACAACCTTATGCATGGCAGGGTTTAAAGCGTGCGTTAAAGTCAGGTCAGTTAAAACTATCCTCCTTGGAACACATGTTAACGCTTACGGGGAGTATTTCGATTGAACCAGAGTCGATTCCACTGAACTTGAAAGTGGTGCTTCTTGCTGAACCTGAAATTTACTATGAAATACTCGAGGTCGAGCCAGAACTAGGCAGCGTTTTTAAAATTCGTGCCGATTTTACCGACACGCTACAGCGTAATGAAACCAATGAACAAGCCTATATGCAGCTCATTGCAGACTATGTCCAAGCTGATAAACTCCTCCCCTTTGACCGCTCTGCTCTATCAGCACTGTTGACCGATTCGAGTCGCCAAGCTGAAGATCAAAGCTCACTATCCTTACATGCCCTCACTTTGGGGGATTTGATCCGTGAAGCCCATCACCATGCATTTCAAGCGGGTGATAAAATCGTTTCGGATCAACACATTAATATGGCATTAGACCATCGCAAATATCGCTTAGGCTATTTACGTGAGCTCTATTGGCAGGATTTGTCACGTGGTACACAGCTCATCGAAACACGTGGACATCGTCTCGGTCAAATTAATGCACTTTCGGTCATTCACTATGCAGATGTTGAATTTGGCTTACCATCACGTCTAACAGCGTCTGTGTATCAAGGTGGCGGCGATATTCTAGATATCGAACGTAGTGTCGAGCTCGGTGGCTCTCTGCATGCCAAAGGCGTGTTACTTATGTCATCATTCTTAAAAGCACATTTCGGTCGTGAACAAACTCTGCATTTCTCTGCAGCACTTGCCTTTGAACAAAGTTATGGTCAAGTCGATGGTGACAGTGCTACGGTTGCAGAACTCTCTGCTTTAATCTCAGCGATTAGCCAACTGCCGATTGATCAATCTTGGGCGATTACCGGCTCAATGAACCAATTAGGTCAAGTTCAACCGATTGGTGGTGTTAATGCCAAAATTGAAGGCTTCTTCGATGCATGTAAACTGCAAGGTTTAACTGGTAAACAAGGTGTGATTATTCCGCGTCAAAATATGCAGCATCTCATGTTACGTAAAGATGTGATTGAAGCGGTTTCAAATGGCCAGTTCCACATTCATGCCATAGACACGATTGATCAAGCACTTGAGCTACTTATGGCTCGACCAGTCGGCACTTTAGACAAAAAAGGACGCTACACCAAGAAGTCTATTTATGCGGCGGTGATGGATCAGCTAGATTATTGGCAAGCCATTGAAGATGGTGCTGAGTTTGAAGAAGAGCCGAAGAAAAAGAAAAAAAAGAAGAAAGACAAAAAAAAGACAAAAGCTGAAAAGAAAGCCATTGCAACTGAAAACGCAGTGGAACCATCTCCTGAAAGCGAAAGTACTGTAACTACAGTGGATTAACCCCTTCCCTCAAACAAAAAAAAGCGCCTCAACGGCGCTTTTTTACAACTGAAGATTAAGCTTCAGGTGCTGGACTATACTGTTCAACTAAAGGTTGTAATTCACCTTTTTGGAACATGTCTAAAATAATATCACTACCACCGATCAACTCACCGTTGATCCATAACTGCGGGAATGTAGGCCAGTTTGCAATTTGTGGTAACAAAGCACGAATATCTGGATTTTCAAGAATATTCACATAAGCAAATGGACGACCAATTTGACTAAGCGCTTCTACAGCACGTGCAGAGAAACCACATTGTGGAAACTGTGGGGTGCCTTTCATATAAAGAAGTACAGCGTGTTTTGCAATTTGGTCACGAATTAACGCTTCGGTATCGCGTGCTTGTTCAGTCATTGATCAATCCTCAACTAATCTAACCCGCATTATACCCAAAACGTAGAAAAACAGTATGCCTAAAGCAATATTTCGGTTTTTATTTGAATTTAGGCTTTAAAACTACAAGCATAATTGCTTAATATTGACTTTCACTTACCCTCTAACAGATAAGAGTTAGTCATGAATAACATTACCCTTGCTCCTGTACAAACTGATCAACCCACTCATTTGATGCCCGTATTTGGCCGTCAGCCGATCAGCTTTGTCCGAGGCCGAGGGTCTTATCTTTATACAGCGGATGGTACTGAATACTTCGATGCACTAACAGGCATTGCAGTTTGTGGTTTAGGTCACGCACATCCTGTTATTGCAGAAGCAATTGCAGAACAAGCTGCAACGCTCATTCATACCAGTAATTTGTTTGAAGTGCCTTGGCAAACAGCAGCCGCACAGAAACTTGCTGAAGTTGCTGGCATGGAGGAAGTATTCTTTTCAAACAGTGGTGCAGAATCCAATGAGGGTGCAATCAAAATTGCCCGTAAATTTGGTTACATGCAAGGCATTGCCAACCCCAAAATCATTGTCGCAGAACACTCTTTCCATGGTCGTACTATGGCGACCCTATCAGCAACGGGCAATAAAAAAGTCCAAGAAGGCTTTGGCCCATTGGTTGAAGGTTTTATTCGTGTCCCATTCGGCGACATTGAAGCCATTGAAGAAGCCGCAATTCATCATCCAGACATCGTTGCCATCTTTGTCGAGCCAATTCAGGGCGAAGGTGGAGTCAATACTGCTCCACAAGGCTTTAGCTATTTGGAAGAGATTCGTCAGATCTGTAATCAACACAACTGGCTGATGATGCTTGATGAAGTTCAAACAGGGAATGGCCGTACAGGTGAATACTTTGCCTACCAACACACTAACATCATTCCTGATGTACTGACCACAGCCAAAGGTTTAGGCAATGGTTTCCCGATTGGTGCAGTGATGACTCAAGGTCGTGGTGTAGGCGTACTAACTGCAGGTAACCACGGTTCAACATATAGTGGTTCAGCATTGGGTTCTCGTGTGGTGTATACCATCATCGACATTATGCAAAAAGAGAACATCGTTCAAAATGCAGCTGAACAAGGCGCTTACATCGTAGAACAACTGCGTAAGCAACTTGCCGATCAAAATGTGATTGTCCGTGGCTTTGGTTTAATGATTGGTATTGAACTACCAAAAGCATGTGGTGACTTGGTCAACATCGCTCGTGATGAATACCACACCATTATTAACGTCACTGCGGGTTCTGTGGTGCGTTTACTACCGACGTTGAACATTAGCAAAGAACAGGCGGATCAACTGATTGAGCGTCTAGTCAAAATGATTAAAGCTTACTTAGCTTAAGACAAAAAGTCTGGTTCTAAAATTGCTTTAGGCACATTTTGGAACCAGACTTTTAAGATGAATTGGCTAACTAAAAATTAAAGTTTTGGATCACGTATTTGAACCAAATTTGCATTGGTTTTAGTTAAGGTTTCCATCACTTTATTCATGACAGCTGGTACTAAGGCATCTGCCATTTGCGCGGCCTGTAAACCTAATTTTTCACCCAAAGTCGGTTTCTTACGTGTTGAGATGATATACGTATCATGATCTGCCAATAAACCTAATAGATAAGCATCTGAAGTTTGTAACTGATCGACCAAATTCAAATCTAAGGCATCTTGACCATACCAATGCTCACCCGTCGCCACTTTTTCAACATTGAGTTGTGGACGATATTTTTCAACAAAGTGCTTAAACAGCACATGCGTCTGTTGCAGCTCTTCTTCAAACTTCGCCTTACCTTCTGCTGTATTTTCACCAAACATCGTCACAGTACGTTTATATTGACCAGCGGTATACAGTTCAAAATCAATATTGTGCTCTTTCAATAAACGATTAAAGTTAGGCACTTGCGCGACTACACCAATTGAACCAACAACCGCAAAAGGGGCAGCAATAATCTGATTGGCGATACATGCCATCATATAACCGCCACTTGCTGCAACTTTATCGACACAGATAGTGAGGTTGAAACCCGCATCACGTAAACGCACCAATTGAGCAGCAGCCAAACCATATCCATGCACCATACCGCCTGGGCTCTCTAAGCGCACCACAACACGATCACGCCCTGCTTTGGCTGTCGCTAGAATCAAGGTGATTTCTTCTCGTAATGTCTCTACCGCTGTTGCTGCAGTATCACCTTTAAAATCTAGAATATAAACTTTTTGATTGGCCTTTTTGCGGTGACGAGCCTCTTTTGCTAACTGTTGCGTCAATTGTAATAGTTCAAGCTTAGATGCTGTTGTTTGCGCAATTTTTTTACGTTGTTCATTAATACGCGCGTTTAAATGTGTAATTCGAATTTCAGCGGGAAGTTTCGGTAAATGAAATAACATAGAAATTATATTCTCTAAAATAATACATCGGTATATGACCTAGATTAGGTCAATGGCATTTTTTTTCAATAGCCATTTTTTGTTTTATTCTGTAATGCTTTATCTTTTACATTTAATCATTTATAAGATGAGTCAATCTCGTAGACAGCACACCTGCTCACCTATTGTCTACTATGACTCTAATACACAATGCCCATTATCATAGCTGTTTAATCAGCAAACTAAATGCTCGTTCAAAAAAAACAGAGCACTTAGGCTCTGTTTTTTTTAAATATTTCAAATTAACCAAAACGACCAGTAATATAGGCTTCAGTTAACTGATGATCTGGCTGAGTGAAGACTTTCTCAGTTGAGTTCACTTCAATCAAGTCACCTAAATGGAAGTAAGCGGTACGGTCTGATACACGTGCCGCCTGCTGCATTGAGTGCGTCACAATAGCAATCGTATACTGCGTTGAAAGCTCAGAAATTAGCTCTTCTACTTTCGCTGTTGCAATCGGGTCAAGCGCTGAACATGGCTCATCCATCAAAATCACTTCAGGACTCACTGCAATCGTACGCGCAATACATAAACGTTGCTGCTGACCACCAGATAAGCCTGTGCCCGGTTGGTTTAAACGGTCTTTAACTTCATCCCAAAGACCTGCTTTACGCAAGCTATTTTCTACAATTTCTTCTAAGTCATACTTATCACGTGCTAAACCGTGTAGTTTAGGACCATAAGCCACGTTGTCAAAAATGGACTTTGGGAATGGGTTTGGTTTTTGAAATACCATACCGACTTGAGCGCGAAGCAATACCACATCAAGGTTTGGATCATAAATATCTTGATTATCCAACATCACTTTACCCGTCACACGACAGCTATCAATGGTGTCGTTCATACGGTTCAACGTACGTAAGAAGGTCGATTTACCACAACCTGATGGCCCAATAAATGCAATCACTTCATTTTCGTAGATATTCAGATCAATCCCTTTAATCGCCTCAGCTTCACCATAGTAAACATGTACATCTGACGTGCTAAGTTTGATTTGGCCCTGTGCTTGATCTTTCTTAGCAGAAGCAGGTGTTTCGAACTGCGACACAAATGAAGTACCCTGCTGACCATTTGTCGGATTTGGGTTTGTAAATTGAGTGTGTTCTTGATTCACTGTCTGATCCTGATCTAAGGAGTTTTTAACAACGGTATTCATATTTTGCCCTCACTTACCAGCGGACTTCAAATTTCTTACGTAACCAAATTGCAATACTGTTGAGTCCAATCATCATTGCAAGGAGGACAATAATTGCTGCGGCAGTACGACCTTCAAAGAAGTTCCGTAATTCATTCCCTTGCCATAAATAAACTTGTACAGGTAAAGCAGTTGCCTGGTCAAACGGCGTTGCAGGTACACTTGCAACGAATGCGCTCATCCCAATTAACAATAATGGTGCAGTCTCACCCAAAGCATGAGCAATACCAATAATTGAACCTGTCATAATACCTGGTAGAGCTAATGGAACAACATGATGAAATACGGTTTGTACACGCGATGCACCAAGCCCTAATGCAGCCTGACGAATTGAAGGTGGTACTGCTTTCAACGATGCACGCGTTGTAATAATCACCGTTGGTAAAGTCATTAAGCTCAGTACCAAACCGCCGACTAGGGGGGCAGAAAGCGGTAAATGCATCCAGCCAATAAAGATCGCAGCACCAAGTAAACCAAAGACAATAGATGGTACAGCTGCAAGGTTGTTAATATTGACTTCAATGACATCAGTAATCCAGTTCTTTGGCGCAAATTCTTCAAGGTAAATCGCTGATGCCACACCAATTGGAATCGAAATAATGATCACGATTAACATCATGAACAATGATCCCATGAATGCCCCCGCTAAACCTGAAGTTGCAGGAGAACTACGTGAATCTGGACTAACAAAGATGTTGGTATTAAAGGTATTTTCCATCACACCTGAAGCTTTCATTTGGTCTGCAATTTGACGTACTTCTGGGCTCAGCTGTTGTTGCTCATCTGGTAAAGCACGGTCAATGTTGCCTGCGAGCCACACATCTACATTGGCATCGGCAAGGATTTTAATATCCTCTTTTTTACCAATGAGTGTTGGATCCTTCATCACCATATCTCGTAAGCGATATGCCTCCGAACTGGTATAGATAGATGCTAAATCATCACGCTTGCTTGCAAGTGCTGGATCTTTTGCAATCATCGCATTCACAATGAGCGCATCCCAATCCACCATCCCCACTTCAGTCTGCCAAGCAATAAAACGCTCTTCAAACTGCGCTGGAGATTCACCTGCACGCAGCACTGGTTTTGCCCCAGTGGTAATAATAGCAGGATCAAAGTACACAGGTAGGTTCATACTACTTTGCCAAAAAGCAGGTAGACCTTTAGACAAAATACTGCCGAAAAGAAGTGCGACAAAAAGTAAACCCGTAATAACCGCTGAGAAACCCAAGAAACGAAATAACTTTTCTTTACGGTGACGTTTAGCCAAAGAATTACTGATCGTTTGCTTACGCTTTTCTCGTAATTCTGCCGCAAGTTGTGGATCAAAAACTTGATCTGCTGTGCTATTAGAAGTCGTCATTAGTCGTATTGCTCACGATATTTACGCACGATGTACAGCGCAATAATGTTTAAACCTAAAGTGATTACAAACAAAGTTAAACCAAGTGCAAATGCTACCAAGGCTTGAGGGCTGGCAAAATCCGTATCACCCGTAAGTTGTTTAACAATCGTTACCGTTACTGTTGAAACTGCTTCAAATGGATTGGCATGTAGTAAGGGACTGTTTCCTGCTGCTAACACCACAATCATGGTCTCACCAACCGCACGTGAGACAGCAAGTAAAAATGCCCCTGTAATCCCTGGTAATGCTGCTGGCAATACTACTTGGCGGATCGTTTCAGACTTTGTCGCACCCAACCCCAATGAACCATCTCGCAGTGCACGCGGAACTTGAGTGATAATGTCATCTGAAAGTGATGAAACGAAAGGAATAATCATGATTCCCATCACAAAGCCTGCAGTAAGTGCACTGGTTGTATTGATTTCAATGCCAACCACCTCACCGACCATTTTAAAGAATGGACCAATAATCATCAGTGCAAAAACACCATAAACGATGGTTGGAATCCCTGCGAGAACTTCAATGGTTGGTTTTGCCCAAGCACGGAAACTTGGAGGCGCATATTCAGCCAAGTAGATAGCAATCATCAGACCTACAGGAACTGCAACCAGAAGAGCAATACCGCTCACCATGAGCGTGCCCCAAAGTAATGGCAGCAAACCGTAGCTTCCTTCTGCATTACCAGATGTACTAAAACCTGGGTTCCATTCTGTACCGAAGAAGAAGTCAAGTGGACTCACAAAGTGGAAGAATCGCATTGCTTCACTAAACATCGACATGACAATACCGATGGTCGTTAGGATCGCAACACCCGAACACAATGCAAGTGCAATATTGATGGTCTTTTCAACTTGGTTACGTGCACGGAATTGGGTTCCAATACGTTTTTTTGCAACCACTAGACCCGCTAATGCAGCACAAATCACCACGGCGATTTTTGCAAATGTACCAATACTTTGAAACTTAGCCAGTTGCTCAGCAGCAGCAAGTTCATACGCTGCTGGTGTATCGGTTACACCGAAACCTGATGCAATCGCTTCTACACGATTGATCAACACATCTGTACTTGCTGCATCTAAGGTTGTAGCAACTTGTGCTGGCACATGGTTTAACACCACATGATTCAAAATGTTTGGTTCAACAATATTCCAAACAATCAAAATTAAAAAAGCAGGGATACCACACCACAAAGCCACCAACGCACCGTAATAACCCGGACGCGAGTGTAATTTTGCAGAATTATTTCCCTTACCTGCTAAGTTACGGCTCTTGCTTAAGCCAATTTGGTAGGCTATGGCAATCAGTGCCAATAACACACCTATTAGTAGCAGATTCATGTATTCTCCACGGTTCTTTCAATTTTCATTATTTGAAAAAACTTGATCCTAGTAAAAAAAGCCAAAGGTAGGACTTGCCTACCGTTGACTGTTTCTATGCTAATTACTTAACGGCTTTGCCTGCTTTAAAGTTCGCAAGCACTGCTGCACGTTCTTTGTCTGACATTGGAATCAAACCAGCACGCTCAAGCTTTGAACCTTTTCCTGAAACTTTTTTGCTGATGAAGTATTCAGTATATTCTTTCAAGCCTTTGATTGATTTTAAGTGCTCACCTTTCACGTAGAAGAAGAGTGGGCGAGAAACTGGGTATGAACCGTTCAAGATTGTTTTTTCAGATGGCGCAACATTATTTACTGTCGCTACACGTAACTTGTCGCGGTTTTGGTCATAGAAACCAAGACCAAACACACCTACAGCATTTGGAGATGTTTTTAAACGTGCAAGCGTTTCAGTGTAGTCGCCCGCAATTTCGATCACTTTGCCATCTTTACGGAAAGTTGAACACGCTTTCTTTTGTGCATCTTTATCCATTGCTTTGATTGCTGCGTAAGTTTCGCAACCTGCATCAACCATTTTTTCTTGGAATACTTCACGTGTACCGTGGTTTGAAGCAGGAATCACTAAAGTGATGGCTTCATTTGGAAGGCTTTTGTCAATTTGATTCCAACGTGTATATGGGTTTGCTACCATTTTACCGTTAGATGGCAATTGAGCTGCTAAAGCTGCATATACGTGCTGTGGACGTAATTTATAAGCTGCTTTGTTTGCATTCGATGCAAATACAATACCGTCGTAACCAACTTTGATTTCTAGAATTTGGTTTACGCCTGCTTTCTTACAAGCAGCCAACTCTGTATCTTTAATTTTACGAGATGCGTTTGCAATATCAATTGTATTATCACCCACACCGTTACAGAATTGCTTTAAACCACCTGAAGTACCACCTGAACCTACCACTGGTGCTTTAAATTGTGGGAAAGTATTACCAAACTCTTCAGCAACAATACTTGCATATGGTAAAACTGTTGAAGAACCAGCAATTTGTATTGTGTCACGAGCTGCATTTGCCGTGGTTGCTACAGCTGCCCCAGAAACAACTACTGCAAGTGCGATATGGTTTAAGCGCATATTTGTTATCTCACATATTAAACATTTTGGAGTACGCCACTTTTTATTCAGTCTTGTACTTTTTTGGATAACTGCATTTTGATTTCAGAATATGACAAGCAAGTTACAGCATTGTGACACTTTCATGATGTTTAGTTTTATTTGTCCATGATTCGTTACACTTTGTTCACCTTTTACTTGCTTTAAACGGCTTGGGAAATACGGATTATTAATGATATTCTGCGTCGAAACATTGCCACAACCATCCATAAAAATATTTAAAATCAATAATTAATAGAAATACAGTACATTTTTAATTTTCTATATTTTAGACTTTACTCCTATTGCTAGAATGATAAACCTACAGCAATTCACCCTCATAGAGCACAGAAATTAACCGCAGATAAATGACAAAAATTTTAGCCATATTGAAAAAATAGACCATCATTTATGTTCTTTTCTCCCTCACATATCTTATTTATGACGGACAAAATGACAGCCCTACCATTAACAGTCACATCGTTTTTTATTTCTTCACCGCAGGTCTTTCTATTTTTTAGAAAAACTTGTCCGAATAATTGAAATTTCAGAGAACAGTTCTTTGTCCTATATTTTGTAAAAAACAGCGCAAAGAAATGAATATGAATAGCAAAACAATCCGTACTTTTGACCCAGATCTTCCTATTCACCTGACATTTGAGGAACAGGACTGGCACATTTTGGCTGAATACTGGTATCCCATTGCTTTAGTGAGGGACTTGACAGAACAACCAACTTCAACGCTGCTTTTAGACATGCCATTGGTCATGTATAAAATGGGAGATGAAATCATTGTGGCAAAGGATGCCTGCCCCCATCGTGGCGTCCCTTTGAGTTTGGGCAAGAATGACGGACAAGGTGTCGTCTGCCGCTATCATGGCTTACGCTTTGGACATGAGGGTAAATGCAATCGCATCCCCGCCCATCCCGAACACAAGATATCTGAGCGCTTTAACCTCAAAACCTATGCGCATGTAGAGCGTTATGGCTTACTGTGGTGCTCTCTCAAAGCAGAAATAGGCAGCATACCCCATATTCCTGACATGCCCCATTGGGATGAAATGGAGTTTCAACAACTGGTATGTCCACCTGTAGACATCCAATGCTTCGCAGGTCGTCAACTGGAAGGCTTCATTGATGTAGCGCATTTTGCATGGGTACATCCCGATACGTTTGGTGACCCAGACGATGCTGAAGTGCCTGATTATAAAACCACTGAAACAGCGAATGGTTTTAGTGCCGACTATATAAGCAGTGTAGGACGCTATCCAATTGGAGAAGTGCAACGTGGCGAAGCAGGCTTCCAGTGGCTCAGGCATTTTGAGGTTCATCTCCCCTTTACAGCCACTTTAACCATTCATTTTCCACACGGGACACGACAAGTGATCATGAACGCGGCTTCACCCATGTCCGCACGCCAAACACGCCTTTTCGCACCTATTTGCCGTGATTATGACAAAGACCTACCTGTAGAAGATGCTTATGCTTTTAACTTAAAAATCTTTGAAGAGGACCGCCTAATTGTAGAAAACCAAAAACCTGAATACTTGCCATTAGACCTGAGTATTGAAGCCCATTTCCCTGCGGATCGCAGTTCCAGCATGTATCGAAAATTACTCAGAAAAAAAGGATTTAGCCCATTATTTGCAGCTTAAAAGTGATCAATACATGCCTCAATCTTAGACTGAGTTAACTTAGCTGATTTGCTGTATACATGCTATTAGGTAGCATTGGGGATAGGATATTCCTCCAATGCTGCCTACATAGGATGTTGCTACTTTTGATCGCTAAAAGTGCAAACACGACTTTTACAATCTAATTCCTCTTCCCAAAAGCGCATAACTTCAGAAATAGCTTCGTGTAGAAATCGACACCCGACATATTCGCCATTTATTTCAATTTCTTGTTCAAACTGGATAAAAACAAAATTCGACTCTGCAAACATGCCATCAAATCCATCAACAAATAGGCCCTCATTTTGTTCTGCTTTTATTTGCTCTGTAGAATGAATACTTTTTGGAAATTTGTATCGCTTTTAGATTCTCTCAGTATTCCATGCTTAGTTGCATTACAAACATCGCGGATCAATGCTACTTCTGAACAAATACTATAAATTTCTTCTTTCAACAATTTTTCTGTAATAGACCAGACCATTCCGTATTTTTATTTAGATAAATTGCCCAATAATCTCGCATATGATCTAAAACAATAGCAGCAATTCTACCTTTTCGCAGATCATGCTTATATTCAAAGAAATCTTGCACCATTGGTTACACAATATTTAGCCAATAGTCGAATATATATTCATTTTTATTCATATCTTTTCTTAAAATAGTATTTTCAAAGAAATTATGCCGTAAAAAAGGGAGCTCATGAGAGCTCCCTTTTTTACACAAACAATCGTTTAAGCAATTGCAGGTATATAGGTTCCATCTGCGATTGGACCTTTGATACGATCCGCTTCTGCAAGCACAAGGCCAAGCAGGTTCTTCACGTTATCTAAAGTCGCAACTGGGCTTAAAGTCGTCATTTTCAATGATTGATTTTGACCTACTTTAGTGACGCCAATATTCGCTTCACCACGTGCAAACAATTCATCTGCAACGTTTTGGTTTAAGGTATCAAGCAATTCTACTGGGTAGTCTGCTGGAACCACACGGAACAAGACAGATGCAAATTGTGGATCAACCAACATCTCTAAACCCGCAGTTGCATTGATATAATCAGCAACGTCACGAGTCAGTGTTACACCGTGGTCAATCATAGAACCATAAAGCTCTTCACCTAGTGCTTCAACAGTCATCCAAAGTTTCAACGCATCAAAACGACGGGTTGTTTGAAGTGACTTAGACACCAAGTTTGGCACGCCATGCTCTTCGTCATAAGCAGAGTTTAAATACTCAGCTTCGTAGTGCATGAAACGATAGTTCGCTTCATCTTTTAACAAGAACGCACCACAAGAGATGGTTTGGAAGTAATGCTTATGGAAATCCAGCGTAATGGAGTCAGAAAGCTCGATCCCATCCAACATATCACGGTGATTGTTCGATAAGATTAAAGCACCCCCCCATGCTGCGTCGATATGCATCCACGCACCATATTTGTTGGTGATTTCACGAATTTTCTTGAGTGGATCAATCGCACCTGCATCGGTTGTACCCGCAGTTGCA
>NZ_DKIK01000053.1:1618-4446 GCF_002454215.1 Acinetobacter sp. UBA6720 | reverse complement strand
ACAGGTCGATGCACAGCTCAGTATAGATGAGTATCTGGATCGGCATGGCTATTCCGAAGCCTTTCGTCAGGAACATCTCTATCCGATGTGCGGGGCGCTATGGTCTTGTCCAGTAGAGCAAGCTGGACAGATTCCGTATAAATTTGTGGTGAGCTTTTTTCAGCACCATCGTATGTTGCAGTTGAAAGAGCGACCTTCGTGGCTTACGGTCAAGGGTGGATCGGCTCGCTACGTTCGTGCCATTCAGTCCCAATCGAATATGACTTTCCGCAAAACCGCTGTGCAGCTTGTTTCACGCAGTGCCAATGATGTGCTGGTTGAAACAACACAGGGCAGCGAACGTTTTGACTGGGTCGTGTTTGCCAGCCACGCCGATGACAGCCTGAAACTGCTGAAAGACCCGACCGCGCAGGAGCTGGACGTGCTAGGCAAGTTCCGCTATCAGGATAACCGCATGGTGGTACATTCCGATATCTCTATCATGCCTAAATCCCGTCGCCAGTGGGCCAGCTGGCATGTACATGTGACACCTAGTCGTGCAACCGAATCAACTCCATTCCAGCATAGTGGCACACATTATGGCTTTAGCTACTGGATGAACCAGTTGCAGAACCTGAATTGTAAAACTCAAATCTTTGCCACACTCAATCCTAACTTTAACCTCGATCCGAAAAAAATATGGGTAGAACGATATTACCGTCATCCAGTATTTGATGCTGCCGCGATTGAGGCACAACAACGTTGGGCTGAGGTTAATGGTCAGAACCGCACCTCATACTGTGGCGCTTACTGGGGCTGGGGCTTTCATGAAGATGGAGCGCGTAGTGCTTCATGGGTTGTAAATCAGTTGCTGCAACACACTGAGCAAGCGGCTTAGGAGTACAGAATGCAAATGTATCCACTGGCTATCGCTTCTACCGAAATTCGCCATCGTCGCTATTTGCCCAAATCACATGCTTTTGAGGTGAAGCTTAGCTATTTATGCTTTGATCCGGATCAACTGGCAAATTTTACCCAAAAATCTTGGTTCTGGTCTTCTAGTCGCTGGAATTTCCTCACTCTGGACGAACGTGATTTTCTGACCATGGAATGTGGTTCGATTCGGCAGAAAGTTGCACGGTTACTGATCAAGCACGAAAACTATCATTTACCACATGCTGCATCTATTCGTGTACTGGCTTTACCACGCACACTGGGTTTTCGTTTTAATTCTGTGGTGTTTTATTTGATCTTTGATACGACCGATCAACTGATTTTTATACTGAGTGAAATCACCAATACACCGTGGAATGAACGTCAGGTGTACATTCACGATTGTCGGCACAATGTAACTAAACATACGCCTTACCAGAGCCACCAGTTTGACTTTAAAAAGGCCTTTCATGTGTCACCATTCATGCCGATGTCACTGGATTATCGTTGGCGTTTTAGCTTTTCAGAACAGCAAAATGTGATTCACATGCAGCTGTTTGAACAAGAAATATTGCAATTTGATGCCACGATGAAATTTAAGCTGCAAGCCATCACACTTCCTTCACAGCAGCATCGCTATGCTGTACTGAAAGTTCTTGAACCCTTCAGGATGGTCAGCGGAATTTATCTGCACGCCTTTCGTTTATGGAAAAAGAAAGTTCCATTTTACCGACATCCTAAAAAAGAAAAAGGAAACACATTGCGATGAAGACACTATTCATGGGAGAGCAAAGCACACTGCCGGTGGTACTGCGCCACCTGCTGAAATTACGCCATGGTCAGCTGATTTTTAAAGGCGTCTGGAACGGGGCTGTCGGGGAAAATAGCGATTTACAGGCGGTGATACAGGTGCATGATGTTCGTCTGATGGATTTGCTGTTCCGTAATGGTGTATTGGGGGCAGCAGAAGGCTTTATTCGTGGTTACTGGAGCAGTGAAGATCTGGTCAACGTAATTCGTATTCTAGCACGTAATCGTGATGTGCTTGATCGGATGAATCAAAATGTAGTGGCAAAAGCCAGCCAGTTGGCACTTAAGGCTTGGTATAAATCCCGCAAGAATTCGATTGATGGTAGTCGTCAGAATATTGCTGAGCATTATGACTTGAGCAATGATTTTTTCAAGCTGTTCCTTGATAGCAGCATGATGTATTCCAGTGCGGTGTTTAAAGAACCCTGTATGAGCTTGGAACAAGCTTCAGATTATAAAAAAGAACTGATCTGCCAAAAACTTCAATTGCAACCGATGGACCATTTGGTTGAAATTGGCAGCGGCTGGGGAGGCTTTGCCATTTATGCGGCTCAGCATTATGGCTGTAAGGTGACCACCATTACCATTTCCAAAGCTCAGTACGATGAAGCACTCGCCCGAGTTGCTGAAGCAGGGCTGTCTCATCGGGTGTCTGTACAGCTTCAGGACTACCGTTTACTCGAGGGGAAATACGACAAATTGGTGTCCATTGAAATGATTGAAGCAGTTGGTGAGCAATATTTACCAACTTACTTCCGAAAATGCCGCGAGCTCCTCAAGCCGAATGGTCTAGCCCTGATACAGGCGATTACGATTGAAGATGCACGCTATGTTAAAGCTTTAAATACGGTAGATTACATTAAGCGTTATATTTTCCCCGGTAGTTTTATTCCATGTATCAGTGTTATGACGCAAACGGCTTCTGAGCAAAAACTTCGTCTCAAACATCTGGAAGATATTGGTCAAAGCTATGCACAAACCTTGAAGTGTTGGCGCCAGCGTTTTCTGGAGCAGCGTGATCAGGTGCTGCAACTTGGTTTTGATGAGCGCTTTATCCGCATGTGGGATTTTTATCTGTGTTATTGCGAAGGTGGTTTTAGGGAAGG
>NZ_DKIK01000053.1:0-1561 GCF_002454215.1 Acinetobacter sp. UBA6720 | reverse complement strand
GTGATCAGTGATGTGCATTTGCTGTTTGAAGCCAGTGCTTACTAAGCAGAAATAAAACAGGAGGGAGACATGCTGCTAGATTTATTTTTGCTCAATGTCTTCATCATGCTCTGTAGCTGGGTGTTGGTGACCTATAACCGCAGAGCAGGGCTAGTCGATGTCGCTTGGAGTTTCAGTATTGCCCTTAATGTGATTATTGCCGCTTGGGTGATTGACAGTGCGCCGATGTTGGTTCGGTTATTTCTGGGACTGGCGAGTGGGATCTGGTTTTCACGGCTGACTTGGCATCTGTTACGGCGCTATGCCAATGAAACCCAAGAAGACACGCGTTATGACAACATGCGCCGAGCGATGGGGAATTATCAGCATCTTGGTTTTCTGGTGTTTTTTATATTCCAGGCAGGTTTGGCTCTACTGTTTTCTTACCCAATGCTGAAGTTGTTAAGTATCTCGACCGAGCAATGGAATGACTGGACTTTGGTCACTGTGATTGTGGCGGGCATGATCATGCTCTCGGCTTTGATAGGTGAAAGCACTGCAGATCAGCAACTTTACCGTTTTAAGCTAGATCCACAGAATCAAGGTAAAACCATGGATCAGGGCTTGTGGAAATATTCGCGCCATCCGAATTATTTTTTTGAATGGCTGCACTGGTTTGCCTATCCAGTGCTCGGTCTGGCAGCAGGATGCTATGGATTATGGATTTATCCACTGCTGATGTGGCTATTCCTGTACTACTTTACGGGGATTCCTTTTAGTGAAAAACAGGCGCTCGCCCACCGTGGTGACAACTATAAAGACTATCAACGACGAACTTCAATGTTTATTCCGTGGCCACCCAAAGAGTAGGTAAATACATGGACTTTATGATTCAAAAAACCTTAGAACTGATCGAAAATGGCAAGGTTCCAGACCCAGTGATTCGTGCTGGTATTAAAATCTTGAGCAAAAAACGTTTGGCACAAGAAGGTCGGTTTGACCCCGCATTGGCAGCGCAGCGCTATATGGATGTGCTGACCATGCTGAAAAACAGCGAAATTGCCATTGAGACAGACAAAGCCAATGAGCAGCATTATGAACTGCCGACCGCATTTTTTCAGGCAGTACTCGGTAAGCGTTTGAAATATAGCGCGAGTCTATTTGAACATGCCGATATGACGCTAGACCAAGCCGAAGAAGCTGCCCTTGCATGCTATTGCCAGCGAGCACAACTGAAAGACGGGCAGGATATTTTGGAAATTGGCTGCGGTTGGGGTTCTTTAAGTCTATATATGGCCGAGCATTATCCAACGGCCCGTATTACAGTCGTGTCAAATTCTTCAACGCAGCGCGAGTATATTCAGGAACAAGCCCGTTTAAAAAAACTGGATAACCTTAATGTGATCACTTGTGATGTCAATGTGTTGCAACTTGAACCTGCGTCATTTGACCGTGTGGTATCGGTGGAGATGTTTGAGCATGTACGCAACTATCAAAAACTGTTTGAAAATATTAGTATTTGGCTGAAACCAGATGGCTTATTGTGGTGTCATATTTTCTGTCATCGTTTCTTGCATTACCC